>JAFGQP010000075.1 GCA_016935635.1 Sedimentisphaerales bacterium | reverse complement strand
GGTACAAACCGGGTAAAAAATTTGTTTAAATCGTCATGGCAGCGGTCCATAATTGCCGCCAGGAAAATAATCATAACCCATTTGGCCAGTTCGGATGGCTGGAAACTGAGGTTTATCGGTCCCAACGTGATAAACAGCCAGCGTTTGGAGTAATTGCGCTCTTCCCCAAAGATCAGCACTGCCACTAGCAGCAGAATGCTGAGAACCACCAGGTACGGGGTCAGGGATTTGAGCGGATTTTTTTTGATAAAGCCGAAGCGGCGGTAATCGAAGTACGAAATAAGATACATAATAGCCACCGCGGCAGGGAAAAACATCAGTTGCTTGAGGGTGGTGAATTCATAGAAGCGTTTCCAGTCGTATTGGCCGCTGACATTGGCGCCGGCGGAAAAAACAAAGACTGTGCCGATTGCCATCAGCGTCAGCGTAACCAGCTCCAGCCAGTAATCATATCTTATTTTCAGCTCTAACTGCTTCATTTTCAATAACATACAACTATATAGATGCCGCCGGTGCCGACACAACAGTTCGACTGTACCTGCCGATTGCGGCTTTATTTTGGATTATCGTTTGATTCTGCTGCGCTGCTTGCATCAACGTCATACCTGTAGTTTATATTTCGGCATAATTGACGTTTTGGCAATAAAAAACCGACATAATATACGTCTTTTTTTCAAGACAAGATTCCCTCTTGAAAAATCGAGCGAAAGATCATAGAATAATATCTGTATGAACGATGTCGAAAATCTCTTTAACAATGGAGCCCCTATGACAAGACAAATCGTGACTGTCGCGCTGTCGGCCCTGGGACTGATCACCCTGGCCTGTTCCTGCCAGCCAAGTTCCGACCAGATGGTTCGGCGAGCACAACTGGTCGGCAACGAAAATCTGAAACTTAAAAAGGAAATCCAGCACAAGGATGCCAAGATAGCCGAGCTAGAGAAAGAGATTGAACAGCTCAAGGCTGAATATGCCAAATTCCAGGATGACAGTGGCCAGTCCAGTATTAAAATTTTACAGCTTCTGTCCGACTGTCAGGCCAAACTGGCCAAGTATGAAGGTACAGACGCCCCAGCCATTAATTCGGCCCCTGCACCCCAATAATCCTAAACACGCTTTGAACAGATCGTTTTCAGGCGGCCGGACACTTACTGGTTAGGCTCCAATTCTTTTCTGAGGGCCTGGATGGTCGTTATTGCATCCGGGAAATTTTCACCGGGATAGCGATAATTGCGTCCGGCGGCAACCAATCCGACAAACATCGGATGCGGATTGATGGGCCGTCCTGTTAATTCCGGATGGGCCTGGGTGCCAATGAAATAGGGGTGCCCCGGCAGTTCCAGAATCTGCATAATCGGCTGGTTGGGGGCCTTGCCGGAGAAAACCAATCCGCCTTTTTCAAGGTCAGGGATATAACGGGGGTCCACTTCATATCGATGACGGAATCGCATACGGGCGGTTTCCTTGCCGCCGAACATTTTCCAGGCGAGGGTGTCTTTTTTCAATTCCACATCGCGGCCGCCCAGACGCATATTGCCGCCGAGCCCTTCGATTTTCTTTTGTTCGGGCAGGATATCGATTACGGGATTGGCACAGTTCTGGTCGATTTCGGTGCTGTTGGCTCCTTCAAGGCCGCAGACATTGCGGGCAAATTCGATAACCGCCGCCTGAAAACCCAGACATAATCCCAGGTACGGCAGGTTATTCATGCGAGCATAACGGATACAGGCAATCTTGCCTTCCATGCCCCGTGTGCCAAATCCGCCGGGAACAATAATGCCATCAACCTCTTTGAGGGCTTCGGCAGCGGTTGCGTCGGTTAAATCCGAAGTATCTATCCATTTGATGCGCACTTTGCAGCCCAGATGAATGCCGGAGTGCTCCAGCGCGTGCAGGATGGAGGCATAGCTGTCACGGACGGAGGTATATTTGCCGGTGATGGCGATGGTGATGTCACGTTTTTCATTGCCGATTTTATCGGTAAAATCACACCAGCGTTCCCATTCGCGGCGTTCCCTGCGGAGATTGACGCGGTCTTCAATCCGCAGCATGCGAATCACCTCAAAATCCAGCCCGCAATCCCGCAGCATGGCCGGGATGGAATAAATGCTGGCCGAGTCGTGCATGCTGAAGACACGTTCAAACGGGATATTGCCGAATACGCTCATTTTCTGGCGGGCCTGGACCGTGACGGGATTTTCCGCCCGGCAGGCGATAATGTCGGGCTGAATACCCATCTGCATTAACTGCTTGATACCGAGCTGGGCGGCCTTGGATTTCTGTTCGCCCAGTGCATTGGGCTCCAGGATATACGTCAGCGCCACAAAGCAGCAGCTGTTGGGACCTTCTTCGTAGGCCAGTTCACGCATGGCTTCGATATAAAAGGCATTTTCAAGGTCGCCGACTGTGCCGCCAATTTCCACGAATACCACATCCGCCTTGCTTTGCATGGCCAAGGTCCGCAGCTTCATTTTGACTTCGCCGGTGACGTGGGGAATCATCTGCACATCCCGGCCCAGATAATCGCCATGGCGTTCTTTATCGAGGACGGCCCGGTAAATCTGGCCGCTGGTGGTGAAATTGGCCCGCGACAGATTTTTGTCGAGCATCCGTTCATAGGTGCCCAGGTCCATATCGCATTCCATGCCATCATCGAGAACAAACACCTCGCCGTGACGGAAGGGATTGAGCGTGCCCGAATCGATGTTAAGATAGCCTTCCATCTTGATCGGCTCAACCTTGAGGCCCTTATCCTGCAGGAGCTTGGCCAGGCAGGAGGAGAAAATCCCCTTGCCCAGTCCGCTCATCACCGTACCGGTCACGATGACATAGCGCGTCTTGCCCTTCTGATACCCTTTGGGCAGGGGCAGAAAATATTCGTTATCCGTTGATGCACCGCTGACTTTTGCAAGTAATTCTTTTGTTTCTGACATATTTATACCAATTGATTATTTCTGATTGAGATATCGTTTCACAAATTCTTCATATTGTTCGGGTGTATCGACGCCATCCCAGACGCGGTCGACTTTGGCCGTCAGGATGGTGAAGCCGTTTTCCAGTGCCCGGAGCTGTTCGAGCTTTTCCGTAGTTTCCAGAAAACTGGGGGCCAGCTCCGTAAATTTCATCAAAAAGCTCTTGCGGCAGGCATAAATCCCCAGATGCCGCCAATAGCCTTTCACAGAATCGCCCACCCCGCCGGCCTGACGATTATACGGCACCGGGCTGCGGGAAAAATAAAGCGCCCTGCCGCGCATATCGGTTACGCACTTGACAATATTGGGATTGGCCACCTGTTCGGCTGATTCAAAGGGGGCAATCAGCGTCGCCATCTCGGCGCCGGTGTCCCGGACCAGCAGTTCGGCGACTTTTTCGATATTGGCCGGGTCGATTTCCGGTTCATCGGCCTGAAGATTGACGACAATGTCGGCGGGGGTATTTTTGACGGCCTCGGCAATGCGGTCGGTACCGCTCTGGTGGGCCGCCGACGTCATCACACACGGCGCCCCGAAGGACTTGCAGGCCTGCAGGACCCGGTCGTCATCGGTTGCGATAATCACACCGGTAACACCTTTGGCCAGCAATGCGCGTTCATAGCTATGCTGAACGAGATATTTTCCTGTTTTGTTGGCCAGAACCTTGGCCTCGAAACGGCTGGAGCCGTAGCGGGCGGGGATCACTACCACAATTTTCACACTTAGTCCCTTTGCAGTGTTTTTTACACATCTATATCCAAAAACCACTGCCCGAATATATTATGCCATCCCGAAGGTGATGTCAACCTCAGAATTGTGAGATTTTATACCAAAAAGACCCTGATTTTGACCCGATAAACAACACAAAGCCGCCTGGCTGGAAATTATCGAATCAGGGCGGATAATGCTTTGAATTGGGGGTGTTCCGAGGTGCGGAGCAACTCAAACAGCAGCATCTCGGCGGAGCTGATAATAACGCCATTGGCGGTCAGTCGATTGAGGGCGATTTGCTTATTCTGTTCGGAGCGGGAATCAACGGCGTCGGCAATGACCTGGACTTTTAATCCCCGCTGGAGTAAATCCATGGCGGTCTGGAAGACACAGACATGGGTTTCGATGCCGCACAGAACCGCAGTGTCCACAGGCAATGAAGTTAATTTTTCCGTAAATTCCGCACTGCCGCAGCAACTGAATGAGCGTTTGTCGATGGGGATACTCCGGGTCAGATTCTCGATAAGCCGGGGGTTTGTCGGGCCCAGTGCAGCGGGATATTGCTGACACCATAATATCGGAATATCGAGGGCATTGGCAATTTGAATTAAGATGCTGCAATTTTTAACGGTCGTTTCAGAATTGTGCATGACCCGCAGCAGCTTTTCCTGAACGTCAATCAGCACCAGACAGCATGTTTTAGAATCGAGCATTAATCACCTATCGAAACAGCCTATTCAATCCTTTATCGACAGTGATTTTACAGGCCCAGCACCTCGATGACAAGACAAATCGTATCTGCGGTATCCTGTTCGATTTCGGTCGGCGGGACATCCCAGGCCAGGATGGGCTGCGATGGATTATCCAACGGAGAGCCGTCGGGATTGGCCGGGAGACTTTGCTGACTATTCTGTTCACTGAAGGTTTTGGCTAACTGTGCCGCTTTATCAATATCGGTCAGATTCAGCATGTCGACGGTCTGTTTAAGGTCAATCCCCTCGACCAGAACCGCTTCTCTGCCTTGTCCGGGCAGCAACGCATAGGTGGCTTTTTCCGCCTGCGGCCAGAGTTCCTGCAGATCTTTGATTAAACCGACGATGTATTGACGCGAGGCTGTAATTTTATAACTGGTCCGGTCGGATAGCGGCCGGATTTGGGTCATATCCATCAGCCCCAGTGTGTGGATTTTCTTTTCGATGAAATCCCGGGATTGAACGGGATGACGCGTCTGAAACTGCAATAAGGCATTGTACAATGCAGCCCCTTCATCGGGCAAAGGAACCGGTTTGGGGTCATTGGCCGCAACAGGCGGATTGGGGGACACCACAGGCATGGAGTCCCGGGCAGTCTGCGGCTGACGAACGATGGAATAGACTACAATACCCAGAATGCCCATCGGGATAAGAACCATCGCAGCAGTTGCCGCTAGCCTGCGAAACACAAGCCCCCATCTTCCGGCTGAATCATGATGGCGGTAATTGTGATCCAGAATAAACCGTCGTTCGAGAGCCGTCTTGATGTCATCCGCCAGTCCCTGCGGGGCAGATTCCTTCGGCAGCGCACGCAGCAGATTACGCTGCTGTTCAAGGGCCTTGAGTTCTGCTTCGATTTGCGGATTATTTGTCAAGAGGCGTTTGAGCTCAGTTGCCTGACGCGGGGACAACTGCTCATCAATGTATCCGCTGAGAAGCTCGTGTTTTTCCAGATTTTCTTTGTCACTCATATCCATACCGCCTGCAGGAGTTCCCGTAACGCCATTCTCGCCCGGCTTAATCGGCTTTTTACCGTTCCTGCTTCAAGCTGTAATACATCTGAAATCTGCTCATAACTCATTCCTTCGATATCCCGCAACACCACGATGACCCGCTGGTGGTCTTCAAGTTTTTCGAGCGCTGCAAGGATTCTCTGGATTGTTTCACGCTTTTCCATATCCGCTAAGGGAGTTTCTTGTTTTGTATCTGCCAGAACATCCACCAATTTAAGACCCTCTTTGCCGCCGGGGGAACTGTCGAGTGAATGCATCCCCAATCGCAATCGCCGGCTGCAAAATGTCAAAGTCAAATTGATTCCCACCCGGAACAGCCACGTATAAAAGCTGCTTTGGGAGCGGAAGGTTCCAATGTTCTCTAATACTTTGACAAATGACTCCTGGGTAAGTTCCGCAGCATCATCGGGATTTCCGCAGATTTTCAGAATTGCATTATAGAGACGATCCTGATATTTGATAATCAGACGCCCCATGGAGTCGGAATCTCCCCGCTGGCATTGTTTTACAAGAATGGCGTCATCAATGCTGATATTGTCCGACTTTGCGTGCACAGAAAGCCCTTTTATCCCTCGTTGACAAAATTATTATAAAGCGATTGCCTGTTCACTGTCCGTCAATCTCGTTTTCAATGATTTTTCACCGCATCCAAACATGTAACCACCAGAATATCCGTACAAACACCTATACTATATTTGCATAAGAGTAAAGAAAAAGCAATACACTACCCTCCTGAAAAGAGAATTTCATTTTCTCTATATTGACAACACACTCTATTTAGTCAAGCCGGAGACCTCTTTGTTCCAGCCAATTTTTCAAATCTACCATTTCTGTATCGAAAATTTCACGATCATAAAGTTCTTCCAGCTGGGTCACCCTTTTAGATAATTCCGGTTCTTGTTTGACCAAATCCGAGACTCGCTTTTCGAATTCCTCGCCAAGTACCCTTAATTCTTCACAGGGAATATGCAGTTCCAGGAATTTTGAGACATAACGAAGCACCATCTCAACCACAATGGGATTGTACCCCTGGAGATAGGCCGGGATTTCGGCGATCAGGGATATCATCTCGATATTGCGCTGGATTGCGGTGTTCATGATGCAATTAGCGAAGCTGCCGGGGCCGTTGTAGTTGCTGAAGCGGATACCCAGCTGAGAAAGCCATTGCTTGAGAGCCCTGTTGGATACCGAACAGCTGATACGCGGTTCCCGGGTATGAGGAACCACGCCGGCAACACTGCCAACAAATAAAATCCGTCTTACATCGCACAGGGAGCACATCTCAAAGATGGTGTCGGCAAATTCTCGCCATGACAGATTCGGTTCCCGTCCGGCAAACAAAAGCAGATTCGACTGAGATGCTTCAAAGAAAATGGCTTCGGGCAGATCCCAGGTCTCGATCAGGCCTTCCTGAATCCGGACATGGGGACGAAACAGCGATACAGTTTCCATCGGGCCGGGCATGTTATAAATATAGAATCCGTTGGGATCGATGCGTCCGATTTCCTGGCCACTGAAGGTCTGGCGGAGATATTCCACCGTTCCCGTGGAGACGTCCCCCCCGTCCATCCAGCCGGAAAGCCCAATCACCATGGAAGCATTGCTGATGACAGGCTGCTGCTTAACGATTAATTTATCCTTCTTCATGCTCCAGTCTTTCTCTTGTTTTAGCAGATCATGGTTTATGTCAGAGCCCGACTCCGGCAATTACCACCCCGCATTGCGGACACGTTGAATCTTTTATATGGTTCTGCATTATATGATACCCCGTCCGTTCAATCAAAAGTTTTCCGCAGGAATAGCAGAAAGTGGACTCGGCGCGATTGCCGGGGAGATTGCCGACATAAATGTAGCGAAGTCCTGCCTGCTTTCCAATATCATAGGCCTTTTGGAGGACCTGGGTATCAGTCTGCGGGAGGTCGGTCATTTTATACTGGGGATAAAAACGGCTGATATGCCAGGGGATATCGGGACCGCATTCTTTTACCAGGAATTCAGCCAGCGCGGTCAGTTCGCCGGGGTCTTCGTTCTGGCCGGGGATCAAAAGGGTTGTAATTTCCATCCAGATATCGGTTTTCCGGGCGATGTACCGGATAGTATCAAGGACGGGTTCCAGGTGGGCTTTGCATAAGTTGCGATAGAAGGGTTCATTAAATGCTTTCAGATCCACATTGATGCCATCCAGCCAGGGACGCATCCACTCGATGGCCTCGATTGTCATATAGCCGTTGCTGACGAAAACATTGTGTAAACCGTGCTGTTTGGCCAGGAGCGCCGTCTCGGTGCAGCGTTCCATGAATACCGTCGGCTCGGTGTAGGTATAGGCTATGCTTTTGCAGCCGGTGTCGATGGCGGCGTTGATGATTTGTTCAGTACTGTAATTGCTGCCGTCAATCTGATTCTTGTTTGAGACCTGGCTGATTTGCCAGTTCTGACAGAAGACGCACTGAAAATTGCAGCCGGGGGCCGCGATGGAAAAAGCCTTTGAGCCAGGGAAGAAATGAAACAATGGTTTTTTTTCGATGGGGTCGTCAGACGCCGCACAGATTTTATCATAATTGAGCGAATAGAGAATGCCGTCGATATTTTTGCGGACACGGCAGCGGCCCAGTGCGCCGGGGGCAATGACACAATTCCATCGGCACAGCTTGCACAAAACCTTCTGCCCTTCTTGTTTTTCCCATAACACAGCCTCTTTCATAGGCTCACCTCCTGCGATTTATATTATTGAAGCCACTGAGCAAGGAGTTTGACTGGATGGACGACGCGGCGGCCGGTCAAATGCTCAATCTGCATTTTACAGGCGGCACATTCTGTCAGTATAACATCCGGGTCGGCACGGTCAATCGTATCTTTGAGAAATCCGCCGATATCATCACAGAGGGTGTGATTTTTGGCCTGCATGCCCGCCGTCCCCGCAAGACCGCAGCAGCCGCCATTAAGGTCTGTCACCGGGACTCCCAGCCCAGTGAATAACTGAATGGTGGTTTTGGCACCATTCATGGATTTGAGATGGCATGGCGCATGGTAATAGAATTTCCTGTTTTCTGCATTGCCGGCCTTAAGACAGGGTTTGGCGGCATGGTGCATCGCAAGATAATCCATCAGTTCCACGGTTGCAGCGCCTATTTTTCGGGCTTGTTCGGTATCCATCAGCAGCGGCAGTTCTTCTTTGAGAAACATCGCGGCGCTGGGTTCGGAACAGATAATTTTGCAGCCTTTGTCCACATACGGCATCAGCATTTTCAGGTTATAGTCCATGTCCCGGCGGGCCTGTTTGAGGTTACCGTAGACATAGGCCGGCAAGGGTGCGGGACGTTGGTCGGGGATCTCAATATGGATATGACAATGCCGTAAAAGCTGCAGCACGGCAAGGCCCAGCGAATGGTCGTTGTAACGGGCATAGGAATCGATGAAATAAACAACATTGTCGGCAGGATTGGAGACGGGACCGGCCTGCTGCAAGAATCGACGGGCTTTGCTGATGAAGCTGCCGCGCTGGAAGGCCGGCAAATGCCGGCTGCGGTCAAAGCCGAGCGTTTTTTCCAGAAGCAGACGCGTGACGGGCCAATTCATAATCCAGTTGCTCAGCGGTGCAAAAGTGCTGGCCAGGATGCTCATCCAGCGGTTATTGGACAGGGCCAGCTCGGTAACGGAAAAACCGGCGCGCCGGGCCAACTGGGCACGAGCCTCGATAATCAGGCCGGACATGTCGACACCGGCCGGACAATCCACTGAACACATTTTGCAGTTGACACACAGGCCGAGGATTTCACGGAACTGGCTGATTTGGAAATCGTGCTGCTGGTCCAGCAAGCCGCCAATATAATTCCGCAGCAGGTTGGCCTTGGCACGGGTACTGGCCAGTTCTTCATCCATCGCCCGAAAGACCGGACACATCCGCCCTGCTCCCGCGGCCAGGCACACCCCGCAGCCGTTGCATTGATCGATTTCATAGCGATATTGATTTGGCCCGAAGTGCAGATCCGTCTTGAAATTTTTGGCCCCCGCCAGTTCCATTCCCCGCAGATTTTTTTCGATAGCATCCGGATCCGGATTGATAATCTTGCCGGGATTGAAGATGTCGGACGGGTCGAAGATTTTCTTGATTGCACCCAGCAGGCGGTAATAGTCTTTGCCGTACTGGCGTTCGATATAGGGGGCGCGAACCAGGCCGTCGGCATGCTCGCCGCTGATGGAACCGCCCAGCGACCAGGCCAGCTCAAAGACCTGTTCGGCAATCTCACGCATTCGTTTGATATCATCCGGGCTGCTTAAATCGAGATAGGGACGGATATGCAGTTCGCCATCGCCGGCATGGCCGTAGAAGGCCATCGGAATATCATATTTTTCGCACAGGCCTTCCAGTCCGGCAACGTATTGATCCAGTTTATCCGGCTCGACGGAGACATCTTCAATAAACGCAATGGGGTGTTTGGGGCCTTTTTCGCGGTTGAGCAGCGGGACGGCATCCTTGCGGCTTTTCCAGAGACTGGCCTGACGTTCAGCGTCAAGCGCTTCCATCCATCCATTGGATAAAGCATTCGTCTCCTTGAGCGTATGTTGTATCCTGGCTTTGACCTGTTCGATGCTGTCGCCGACATGCTCGACCAGCAGCGTCGCGACACAGTTTTCCGGCAGGACATTTCGATAATGCGGAAAGGCACGGCGTGCCATGGTCATCAAGCGCTGGTCCATTAATTCGCAGGCAGAAGCACCGGTCTGTACGATAATCGGTACGGCCCGAGCCATTTTTTCAAACGTATCAAATTCCAGCTGCAGCAGGCCTGCGACGGCGGGGACATCTACAGTGGCCAGTTCTATTTCGGTAAAGGCCGCCAGCGTGCCTTCGGAACCAGCCATCAGCCGCGCCAAATCAATTCGTCCTCTGGAACAGACATTTTGAATCGTAAAGCCGCAGCGGTTACGCCGAGTTTTGGGCTGGGATTCGGCAATCAGCTCTTCCTGGCCTTCCAACAGTTCGATGCACTGGCGGGCAATCGTTCGCAGGGTCGGATTTTCGATTTCCTCCGGCAGCATGGCGTTGGTCAGTTCGGCAACAGAGCCGTCATAGAGCACCGCACGGATACGGCGGACATAGCCGGCGATGTAGCCATACTGGAGCGAATGAGCTCCTGTGGCATTATTGGCGACAATTCCGCCAATGACAGCCCGGTTGGAACTGGATGGATCGGGGCCGATTTTCTTTTTATATTTAGCCAGTTGCTGATTGAGCCGGTCGAGAATTACCCCCGGCTGACAGACCACTGTCTGGCCGTCATTGCGAATGTCGATAACCTGATTCATATAGCGGCGAAAATCGATGACGATGCCGCTGGTCAGCGATTCGCCCGCCAGGCCGCTGCCGGCGCCGCGAGGGGCAATCGGGACGGCATTTTGGGAGGCGTAGCGGATAACCGCAGCCACATCCGCCTCATCTCTGGGGGCGACAACGCATTCGGGTCGAATACTATATATGCTGGCATCGGTGCTGAAGGCGACGCGATTGTAGATATCAATCAGGACATCGCCTTTGACCTGTTTTGCCAGTTCAGAACCTATTTGTTCGGCTGTTTTCATCTTGTTTTATTTACCACCATACTTCATCCATTTTGAGCAATCCGCCGCAGTTAGTATATAATAGAATACGTCTGGAAACAAACCTTTATGGGTAAATTTTATCCCATCTGGATGCTTGCTTTTCGGAGTCAGGAAGGATAGATTGATTACGCAAACCGGCTGATAGGACTTGTCATGCCCGCGAAGGCGGGTATCCAGCTTTACCTTGTCGCTGTGGATTCCCGCTTTGGCGGGAGTGACAACCTGCCATGACTATTTTTGAGTTGGATTTTTTATGTATGAATTGATTGTGATGGGTATCGCACTGGGCATTTTTGTTGTCCTTCTGCGGCTGAAAATAAAAATCGGGCTGTCGATGATTCTGGCGGCATGTGTGCTGGAACTGCTGCTGGGTGTCAGTCCGTTCAGGCTGTGGGGGGAGTTTGTTCAGGAATGGCGGGATAAGCCATTGAGCCAGACGACGGGGTATCTGTTTGTCACGCTGGCGGCCATGCTGACGTTTGTGAATATACTGGGCCTTGCGATGAAAGAGACGGGGGTGTCCGGCAAACTGACTGAGGCGCTTCTGGTCCTGTTTAAAAGCCGTCGCGGTGCGATGGTGGGTATTCCGATGCTGATGGGCCTTTTGCCGACGCCGGGCGGGATTATGCTGTCGGCGCCGATGGTGCGGGACCTGGCCGATAGTATCGGGGTCACGCGCAGCCGGTCGGCGGCGATTAACTTTTTCTTTCGCCATCAGTGGGAGATGGTCTGGCCGCTGTTTCCGTCGATACCATTGATTCAGGGAATGCTGGGGATTTCGGCGATTGCCTTAATTCGGCACAATATCGTGATATCGCTTTGCGGGATTACCGGTGGGATTCTTTTTCTGCTGCTGTGGGGCATTCCTCCGAAAAAAGGCCAGCGGGACAAGGCAAAATGGCTACATAGTCTGCATGTATTCATTCAGGCATTCTGGCCAATCGGGCTTGTGGCGGGGCTTCATGCTGCATTGAATGTCAATCCAGCGATTGGTATCCTGATTTCGATGGCCCTGTTTATGCTGGTGTATCGCATTCCCTTTGGGCGATGCGGCCATTTATGCCGGCAGGGTTTTGAAATCGACCTGATTCTGCTGATCCTGGGGGCGCTGCTGTTCAAGCTAAATCTGCAGGCGGCCGGCAGTATTGCAGCAGTGGTTCAGTTCTTTGCAGACATTCACATGCCGGGGATGATTCTGCTGTTTGTACTGCCGATGCTGGTGGCGGCGCTGACAGGGCTGACAATGCCGACGGTGGCGATTACGTTTCCCCTGCTGATGCCGTATATCGGGACGGGGGCCGGCGCCGATATCGGCTTGCAGACGCTGGCGTTCTCGGGTCTGCTGTGCGGGCTGTATCTGACTCCGGTGCATTTGTGCCTGAGTCTGTCGGCCAGTTACTTTGAGGCGCCGCTGGGACGGATTATCCTGCTGCTGCTGGGGCCGATTGCCTGTATTGCAGTGGGTGGAATTCTGGCGGCAAAGGTGTTATAATATACCCAACGGGCATGATAATTCCGCGACGGCCACAGGCCGTTTTATGCCGCGCGTACTCACGGGGTAACGTTACCCTGCGCAGCCGCGGTGATAATGCTGTTGCTGGAAGCTGGCGGCTAAAAGCTTTTTAGCCGCGCCGAAACGAAATATTTCAAGTAGAAGAAGAATAAGTATAGAACTCAAAGAACCTTAAGAATCGGAGATTGACTATGAATAATTTCGAATACTGCAACCCGGTACGCGTCGTATTCGGCAAAAACACCATTGCCAAACTGGCGGATTTAATCGACCCGGCCAGGACCATCTTGCTTCTGTATGGCGGCGGGTCGATCAAAAAAAACGGGGTCTACGAGCAGGTCCAGGCGGCATTGAAGGGCCGGAAAGTGATTGAATTTGCCGGGATTGAACCAAACCCGCGATATGAAACCTGTATGAAGGCCGTTGAACTGGCCCGAAAAGAAAAGGTTGATTTTCTGCTGTCGGTCGGCGGCGGGTCGGTGCTGGACGGCACGAAGTTTATTGCCGGGGCGATCCCTTTTACCGGCGGGGACCCGTGGCAGATTCTGACCTCCGGCGGCGGCGCCCTGCAGTCCGCCCTGCCGATTGGAGCGGTGCTGACACTGCCGGCGACGGGGTCGGAAATGAACTGTTTTTCGGTCATCTCCCGAGACAGCACGCAGGAAAAACTGGCTTTCGGCAATCCCAAAGTCTATCCGGCCTTTTCGATTCTGGACCCGGAGATTACTTATTCGCTGCCGCAGAATCAACTGCGCAACGGCATCGTGGATGCATTTGTGCATGTGATGGAACAGTATGCGACGTATTCGATTAATACCCCCCTGCAGGATCGTCAGGCCGAAGCGGTGGTACGAACACTCATCGATGTCGCGCCGGATGTGCTGAGTAAAAAAGATTATGACAGCCGGGCCAATTTCATGTGGGCCGCGACCCATGCCCTGAACGGCATCATTTCATGCGGGGTCGTCGAGGACTGGTCCACGCACATGATCGGCCATGAATTAACGGCCTTTTTCGGTGTCGCTCATGCCGAATCGCTGGCGATTGTCCTGCCGGGTATGTGGCAGCATCAGTTCGCCAACAAAAAAGACAAGCTGGCCCAACTGGCCCGAAGGATTTGGCATGTCGTGGACGGTAATGTCGATACCCAGGCCCGCGCTGCCATTGAAAAGACGGCAGCCTTTTTCCATTCGGTTAATATGCCGACCCGTTTGAGTGATTATAATATCAGCAAGACCGATATTGAAAAAGTAATTGAGCGTTTTCGGCAGCGCGGCACCACACTTGGTGAACATCAGGCCATTCGTGCCGACCAGATACGCGAAATCCTGACACTGTGCCTCTAAATTAACAGCAAAGCAAAACCGATTATTTCGCCTGGCGGATTTGGCGGACGAGCGACAGGGTGTCCTGGACTTTTTTGGTCAGTTGGGCAAAATCGCCCGCGGCCACAATCTGGCTGGTGATGAGATTGGAGCCCACGCCGACGCAAGCCACGCCAGCCTTAAACCAGGCGGCAAGGTTTTCCTGTGTGGGGTCCACGCCGCCGGTGGGCATAATTTCCGTCCATGGGCAAGGCCCCTTGACAGCCTTGACGAAGGCCGGGCCGCCGACTTCCTTGCCGGGGAAAACCTTGCAGATTTCCACGCCAAGCATCTCGGCCCGGTGAATCTCGGTCGCGGAGGCACAGCCGGGCAGATACGGCACTTTGCGGCAGTTGCACACTTTGGCGGTATCTTCATCCAGAAGCGGCCCGACGACAAAATCCGCGCCGGCGTTGATATACATCGCCGCCGTCGGTGCATCGCAAATGGACCCGACACCAAGGATAATCTCGGGACGGTGCGTGTCGCGGAGTTCGGTCAGCTTATTGAAGACATTGACGGCCCTGTCGCCGCGGTTGGTGAATTCCACGAGCATCGCCCCGCCATCAGCACAGGCACAGGTAATCTTCCATGCGGTGTCCGCATCGGAATTATAAAACACCGGCACAAGGCCGATTTCCTTCATTGCACACAATACCTTCAAACGGTTATGACGAGCCATTTAGAATCTCCTCAATTAGTCTTTCTTCATCTGCCAATTGGATTATTTTATTTCTTACTCTTGCCGGATTCGAGCCGCTCCCATTCGAGGGCAGCCAGGATAAAGGGGCCTATCGCCTTGGGGTCGTTATCGCGTACCGGTTCACCGATATAGTACTCATACGATCCGTCGCGGTAGGGAGTCCCGCCCAGACCGGCAACCGCACAGCATTGATGGATACTGACCTGGCCGTCCGGGTCTTCAGTAATCAAATGCTTGAGAATGCCATCGTACCCCTTGCGGGCAACGGCAAGATATTTTTTATCGACAGCATTCACACGCACGGCCTTGGTCATCGCATAGACAAACATCGACGACGCCGAGGCCTCCAGATAGTTGCCCTGCCGGCCGCCCTTGTCCACCACCTGATACCACAGGCCGGTCTGCGAATCCTGATATGCCGTCAACGCTGTAAACAATCGGTCCAGAATCACCATCAGCTCCAGCCGGCGAGGATAGGACGCGGGCATGTAATCCAGCACATCCACCACCGCCATGGCATACCAGCCCATCGCCCGCCCCCAGAAATTGGGGGACTGCCCCGTCTCGGGATTGGCCCAGCGCTGGGCGCGTCCTTCGTCCCAGGCGTGATACAGCAGGCCGGTTTTGGCATCGCGGGCGTGTTTTTCCATCAGGACAAACTGGTTGGCAACATCGTCCAGCAATTGTGATTCTTTATATTCGACCGCATACCGAGCCAGGAAAGGCGAGCCCATATAAAGACCGTCCAGCCACATCTGGTGGGGGTAGCGCTGCTTGTGCCAGAAGCCGCCTTCGGTCGTACGCGGATGAACTTTCATCTGGTCACGCAGGGTCTGGATTGCCTGACGATATTTCTCCTTGCCGGTGTATTTGTACACATCGAACAGCGTCATGCCAAGATTAATCTGATCGATGTTATAATCTTTCATCGAATAGGTCTGGATCGTCCCGTCGTCTTGAATGAGGGTATCGTAATACCGTTCGATATAGGCCGGGATCGCCGGGTCTTTGGTGTTCAGATAGCTCTGCCACATCGCCTTATAGACCGTCCCGTAGGTATAGCTCCATTTGGGCTTGGAGGCAAAGTCCAGTGACCAGATATCGGCGTTGCGTTTCATGACCGTCTGAGTCATTTTGACAGACCACGGCTCGGACGAGGCTTTGGAGGCCGTAGAAGCACATCCGGTCAATACAAAACTTACACATCCCAGCACAATCAGATAATATATCTTGACTGAATTCATGTTATACCCTTCCTGCATAAAGCATTGTATTAAGGTACCCATTCCATCCTGTCATCCGGGTGCATATCCGGTTGGTTATCCCGCCTCAACGGGCGATTCTGGCAGTCGCGCCTTTCATCACCGCTTCGACTTCTTTCAAACTGGCCGTGGAGGTGTCGCCGGGCGTGGTCATCGCCAGGGCGCCATGGGCGGCACCGTAATTGACGGCCTGTTCGGGGGACTTGCCTTCCATGAGGCCGTAAATCAGGCCGGAGGCAAAGCTGTCACCGCCGCCGACACGGTCGTAGATTTCCAGGTCCGGCCGCAGCACGGCTTCATGAAATTTGCCGTCGATATATAAAATCGAGCCCCAGTCGTTCCGGCCGGCGGTTTTGGCATTGCGCAGGGTGGTTGCGACCGCCTTGAAATTCGGAAATTGGGCAACCGCCTTCTGAATCATCTTTTTAAAATTCGACGGGTCGAGATTGGAACAATGTTCATCCAGCCCCTCCACTTCAAAACCCAAAGCCGCGGTAAAATCCTCTTCGTTGCCGATCATCACATCGACATATTTTGCGATTTCCCGGTTGACCTGACGGGCCTTGTCCTGACCACCAATGTCTTTCCAGAGGGAGGCGCGATAGTTCAGATCATACGAGACCATGGTGCCGTATTTTTTGGCAATCGTGACGGCTTCGATAATAGCATCGGGGGTCGTTGCCGAAAGAGCTGCAAAAATACCGCCGGTGTGCAGCCAGCGGACACCATCCTGACCGAATATTTTTTCCCAGTCGAAATCGCCCTTTTTAATCTGCGAGGCGGCACTGTTGGCCCGGTCGGAACAGCCCACCGCAGCACGGACACCAAAGCCGCGTTCGGTAAAGTTGAGCCCCACGCGGGACTTCCTGCCGATGCCGTCAAACGGAATCCAGCGGATGTATTCGGTACTGACACCGCCCTGAAAGATAAAATCCTCCAGCAGCCTGCCGATGGGATTATCGGCAATCGCCGTGGCCACTGCGGCCCGCTTGCCGAAGCAGCGCTTCATGCCGCGAGCGACGTTGTATTCGCCGCCGCCTTCCCAGACGCGAAACATCCGCGTCGTATGAATCCGCTCCGAGCCCGGGTCCAGACGCAGCATGATCTCACCCAGAGACAGGATGTCATATTTGCATTCCGATTGCTGTTTGAGCTTCAAATCGTTCATAGTTATACTGATCCTACTTGAAATTTTTCGGTTAGTCGCGGCTAAAAAGCTTTCAGCCGCCAGCTTCCAGCAACAGCATTATCACCGCGGCTGCGCAGGGTAATGTTACCTCGTGATTACTCGCGGCATAAAACGGCCTGTGGCCGTCGCGGAATAATCAAACCCGCTGGGTTTACCCCCTGCGTTCATTCTCAAGATTTTCATTAATCAGCCACAGCACCGGCGCCTGCCCGTGAAAATCCCCCAGCAGACGCGGCCGGTTCAGATAAAATTCAATATCATCTACCTGCCCCGTGCCGGCACACACATCACGCACGTTTCCCTTGCGATCCACGTGGGCACACAGAGCATCCGCCGCCTTGTCAACAGCGGCTTTGTATTCACGTCCCAGCCAGCCGTGATGAATTCCAACGGACATGGCATACGCAAACATCGCCGTACAGGAGCTTTCCGTCCAGGCATAGGGGTAGTCAATCAATTGCCGCCACATGCCGTTATCCGACTGACACGCAAGCAGCCGGGCCATCATTTTCTTGTAACTGGCCATGATTTCCTGCCGATACGGATTATCGCCGGGCAGCGAGGACAGCACTTCGGCCATCGAGGATGCGACCCAGCCGTTGCCCCGTCCCCAATGATAAGGATAGTTCGGCCCGTGAAAAAACAGTCCGTTGGGCTGCTGAAGTTTGCGCAGATAGGATACAAGCTGCAGCGCGGCGCGATCGGCATATTTAATATCCTGCGTGGCGCGGTAGGCCTGAATCTGCAGCATCCCCACCATATACATATCATCAATCCACCACCGCGTCTGGGAGGTCAGACCGTCCGGCAGGGGATTTTCCCATTGCTTGTCGGCAAAACTCAAACCCGCTTCAAGATACCGTTTATCCCCGCCGGCAAGATAAATCTGCAGCGGAACTATCCCCATCACATTATGGTCCACGTGAGGCGTACGGGAAAACAGGACCGTATCGTCTTTTTCATTGAGAAAGCCTTCATAGCGGGCGATGATCCGATTCAGCATCTCCTGATCGCCAACCGTTTGAGCAAAACGAAGCGCCCCCACGGCGGTACAGGCTTCGGCATAATGCAATCCTTTGCGACTGTCCCTATTGCCGTAGAGCATGTACGAACGTTCCAGCAGATTATCGACCACGCGGGTAGCTGTCTGACGCAGATCACATTGGGTGTTTTGGGAGGATTTCTTATTTGCTGCACATGAAGCCGTCATGATTGCTGCAATACTGAGCAGAAAGATTTTTATTTTCATTGGTTGCACTCCTGTGTAATCTTGAAATTTATCGTGCCAGCCAGCCGCCATCGACAGCAACCGTATAGCCATTCATATAATCCGACGCCGCCGAGGCGAGAAAGACCGCAATGCCTTTCAGGTCGTCGGGGGTTCCCCAGCGCCCTGCCGGAATACGGTCCAGAATCGCCTTGTTGCGGGCCTCATCGTCACGCAGGGCCTTGGTGTTATCGGTAGCCATATAGCCCGGGGCGATGGCGTTGGTATTAATTTTATGCCTGGCCAGCTCGCAGGCCATCAGGCGGGTCAGGCCCATAATGGCGCTTTTGGACGATGTATAAGACGGCACGAGGATTCCGCCCTGAAAGCTGAGCATCGAGGCGGTATTGATGATTTTGCCGCCGCGGCCCTGCTGAATCATCTGTTTGACCACAGCCTGACTGAGGAAAAATGCGCCGCGGATATTGAGATTCATCACATCATCCCAGTCTTTTTCGGTAAATTCCGTGAACGGTGCCCGGCGGATGATGCCGGCATTGTTGAACAGGATATCAATGCCGCCCAGCTTCTCGACGGTCACCTTGACAATCATATCGACGCAATCTTTCTGGGTTAAATCCGCGGTAATGGGAACACAGCGGCGTCCGAGCCTTTCAACCTGTTCCTTCGTATCGCTCATATTCAGCACGTCCACCGCAGCGACATCGGCCCCTGCTTCGGCCATGGCCAGAGCCATTGCCTGCCCGAGGCCGCGGGCGGCGCCGGTTACAACCGCTGTTTTGCCATCAAGTTTAAATTGGTCCAGAATCATATCTTCACCTCATTATTTTATATCTGCAATTGAAATGCCATCCATATCATCAAACGCCTGATTTTCGCCGCCCATCGCCCAGCAGAAGGTATAGGCCTGGGTACCGACGCCGGAATGAATCGACCAGCTCGGCGAAATAACCACCTGTCTGGGGGCGACAACAATATGACGTGTCTGGTCGGCCTTGCCCATCAGGTGAAAGACGCGGGCCGTATCGGGAAAATCAAAATACATATACACTTCCATCCGGCGTTCATGCGTATGCGGCGGCATGGTGTTCCAAACACAGCCTTCGGCCATTTCGGTAAAGCCCATCACCAGTTGGCAGCTTTGAACGCCATCGGGATGGATATATTTGTAAATGGTCCGCTTGTTGGCCTGCGGGATGCTACCCAACGGTACTGCGGCAGCCTGGGCCTTGACAATACGGGTCGTGGGGTAGGCGGCATGGGCCGGGTAGCTGACCAGATAGAACATGGCGGGCTGTCTGGGATTCTGACTCTCGAAAACGATGCTCTGTGAGCCGCGGCCAATATATAAACCATCGCGATTGGCCATCTCATAGCGCTTGCCGTCCACCGTGACCGTTCCTGTCTGCCCGATATTCAGGACGCCCAGTTCGCGGCGCTGGCAGAAATACTCCGCCCGCAGTTCGCCGGCGCTGGTCAGGGGCAGGGGCTGGTCAACCGGAACCGCCGAGCCGGCGATCACGCGGTCAATATCAATGTATACCATCTCAAGAGTATCGGGCTTAAACAGCGACTCCACCAGAAAATGGTGACGAGTTTCTTCGGTCGTCATCCGTTCGAAACGAATCGGATCCGGGCTATAACGTACTTCCATAATTCACACTTCCTTACTTCGTTAATGTTACATGAATCGGATTGGCCAGTTTAGCGGCATAGGCCGACAGATAGGCCTGCCAGTCTTCGACCGTCCTGAAATCCAACCCCCGATCCCAGCAGGCACCGGTATAATACACAAGCGGTTTGCCGCAGGATTGGTTGACAATCCCGAGCAGATGACTGTTTTGCTCTTTAAGTTGAGCATCCGTATCGGGGGCAAAGACGATGCCGCAGCCGGTCATACCGTTTTTTTCATCCGGTGCAAACCAATATGAAATCCAGTTCTCGTCAGACTTGAGGGTCTTGGTCTCCTGCCCGCCGCGAGTTACGATGCCTGCGGCCAGAGCCAGCGGCTTGCGACTTTTACAGGTCATCCAGCTTTCAATCCGGTTGAGATTGGAGCCTTTGTCGATGCTGATGCGTTTAACTTCACTGACGCTGACTCCGCCGGCATCCCATGCGTCATAGGTCAATTCAAACATCGTGCGGATAGGACCGTTGGCGATGGTTTTTGAGTCAACAAAATTGCGGGACATTATGAGTTTGTCGCCGGCCAGAATCCCCAGACCGCCGCAGCCCAGTGTCGGACCGACCTTGTAGCAATCCAGGCCTTCGCCATTGTCGGTATGATACGATTTCTTTTCTTTGATATCCTTATATAAATGCTCAATCATCGGAGTACGGACCTTCTTGACCCAGACATCAATACCCGGGCTGACGGTTTCCCATTCCAGGGCCTTGCTGTACACGCGGAAGGCAATGCGGTCGTTTTCCCAGGTAAAATCGCCATAGCGTTCCGGCACAAATCGCCCGTAGGTGATTTCCTGCGTCTGCGGCTTGGTGAATCCTTCCGGCAGCGGCATAAGCCAGAATTCCTTCTGCTGACCCGGGGCCAGATGCAACTGGAACAGCAGTTCATCCGGCTTGCCGTCGGCATTGCTGTCCACGGTTTGCGTCACAACGAATTGATTGGTCTTCAAATCAAAGACGGCTGCATTGTCAGCGGTAACGGAACGATTTTTCTTCAGCACATCCGACCAGGTCAGGCTGATAGTCTCATAATCCCGGAACTGTGCCGTAGGATTGGTCAGGCGGACAGAGGCAGTCTGGATCCCGTTGCGAACCGCAATTTTATAGAGCTCGCTGCCGGCATAGAGAAACGCCCCGACGCCATACACTTCGGTCTCGTCCGCAGAGGTCTTTCGGGGGTCGGCACCAATCTGCTGAACATAACCCAGTTTTCCATCCGGCTTGACGCAGCTTAGAAGCCCCTGCCAGGCCTTCAGCACCGGCGGCAGATAGGTCTTTTCATCAAGGATGCCGCGGTTGATGCCCCAGGCCAGTCCATAGCAATAAAAGCCCGTACCGCTGGTTTCCGGCACTGGGTAGCTGGCCGGGTCCAGCAGGCTGGAATGCCAGAATCCATCCGGCTGCTGAATGGCAATCAGACGCGCCGCCATTTCTTTATACAGCTTGACATATTTGGGTCGGTCCGGATAATCCTGCGGCATGTATTCCAGCACCCTGGCCAAGCCGCCAAATACCCAGCCATTGCCCCGTGACCAGAAAATCTTCTGTCCATTGGCTTCGCGTTTGGCAAAATAATTATCATCACGGAAATACAGGTGTTCGTCTTTGTCATAAAGATAGTCGGTCGTTGCCCACCACTCCTTGTTCATGAAGTCGATGTAGCGGGAGTCACCTGTAATCGCGCTAAGCTGCGTCCAGACCGGCGGCGCCATAAACAGGGCATCGCACCACCACCAGCGATCTTTGCCTTTCTGCTGGCCGGTTTTGAGCGTTACATCCGAAGGATTGGCCAGGATGTGATCAAACCGGTCCTTCATCCCCTTGAGCATCTGCGGGTCTTTATACAGGTTGTACAACTCCAGATACATCCAGCCGACACAATGGTCGTCGGCATGATAGACGCGCTTATGCGGCTGCCAATCCAGCTTCTGGCCGGTGCTCTTGAGCCATTCCATATATTTGGCATCTTCGGCCATCATCGCCCAGGCTGTAAAGCCCGAATACAACGCGCCATGCGTCCAGTCGGCGGGATGATGTTTGCTGGGATTGGCAATCTGCCAGTCCGCAACCCTGGCCATCACGTCTTTGATCGCCTGCGGCTGGGCCTGTGCCGGCAAAACTACCTTTGTGCTGGCCTTTGTACACCCTGTTACCAGCAGTACCAGTGTCATTAGTACAACCATTCTTTTCATAAGATACCTCCAATGTATAGGTTAACGTTTCCCAAGAGAGCGCGATAATTGTTCTGCTGCAGCTTTCACCACATCCACTTTATCCTGATTGATGCTGCCGGCAGGCCCGGTAATCCCCACCGCGGCGAGCAGTACACCCTGCATATCAAACACCGGGGCCGCCATGCAGCGAACTCCATTGTGATATTCCTCATCATCCAGCGCGTACCCATCCCGACGAACCTGGCCGACCGTCTGCTTGAGCAGTTCGGGCGCAATGAGCGTTTTCGGTGTGCGTCTGGCCGGATGAATTGCATCGCAGAATTCATCAATTCGTTCCGCGTACAAATAGCTCAGAAAGATTTTCCCCGTCGCGGAGCAATGCAGATCCGCCAGAGTTCCTGAACGCGAGGCGACGCGTATAGGGCTGGGACTGTCACAGACCTCCAGAATCAGGGAATGCCAGCCGCTCGGAATAGCTAAATGCGATGTCTGACTGGTCTGGCGTGTCAGCTCCTGCAGAATCGGAACAGCTCGTTCGCGTAAATTGAGCTTGCTGATGGCAAGCAATCCAATCTCAAACAGCACCGGTCCGGCAAAATACAAATTTCCCCGCTTTTGTATCATGTCGGCATGACATAAGGTCTTAAGAATGCGGAATGCTGTCGTTCTCGGAATAGAAAGATGCTTTTCGAGGGCAGAAGAGCTTAGCCCCTGCTCATTTTTGGCAAGAAGGCGAAGCACATCCAATGCTTTGACCAAGTTAGGAGTTAGATATTGTTCCATATATGAAACCTATTTTTCTTATATGGAACTTTATACTCCCCACATTTTGAGATGTCAATAAAAAAAGGGATGCCGGAGCATCCCTTGTTATGGTTTATTTCTAATGCTGATTATCATACTTTTATTGGAAAGATTGCCGAGAGACTGTTTTGGCCTGCTGTACAATGCACTTTAATTTTTCCTTCATGCTGTACGGCTATTTGCTGTGCCAGCATCATTCCAATACCGGTGCTGAACCGCTGTTTGTGGGTTTCATGGGGCGTAAATAGTTGCTTCTGAAACTCCGGTGTATAAGGCTCACCATTGTCTGAGACGCAGATTTTAAACTGGTTTTCGGATGCGATATATCGGGTTTGAATCGTAACCACACCCGCCTCTTCGGGAACCTGGTCAATCGCATTAAGCAGCATGTTCAAGGTCATCAATCCAATTCGTTCCGGATCGATGTTTACCTCGGGCAACGCCGAATCCAACTGGGCCTGCAATTTGAATTTTTTGACCTGGCCGATAGCTTTCAGCGAATTCAGTACCCGCTTGAGTTCTTCGTTTAAATTGCAGGGACATTTTTCGAGATTCTGCTTTTTGGTATAATCAAGAATGTCCATCAGATTTTTTTTCATGCGTTTGACATTCTGACTGAGAATCGGCCAGCTTTTCTCGACCTTATCCATCTGCTTTAACTGAAATGCGTAATCAATTACCTCTGCCGCTCCTCCGACCATCTGGAGGATATTTTTCAGGGCATGGGACAACTCACGCAGAGCCTTGCCTGCCTGAGCATAATGCCTGTCTTTTTCATCCATCTGTGCGGATTGCTCGATAGATTCAAGCAATTGTACCTCGCTCATAGCGAATTCCTTAATTATTGAATGGTTTGCTTCTGTTTCCATGATTGTTTTCACCCTTTGATATCGAATGTTTAGTATGCTTTCTTTATCGAAGAGTAAACAAAATCGATTTTTGGCCGGGCAGAAGCGTCTGTGTTGACTCCGTCGTCCGATAATAATAGCCATAAAAACCATCGCTGATTTAATCTCTGGAAGAATTAATTAACTGGTTTACATCATTTGCCGATTCAATAGACAAACAGATTATTTTATTATTAGCAGGATAAACTTATGTCCGACTTTAAGACAAAACGAATGACGGCAGCGGAAGTTCTGATTATGCTCTTAATCATTGGCGCTTTAGCATCGATTTCCATGCCCCGGATGTCACACAGCGCCACACTGGACCGCGAAGCCGTCTGCAAATCCAACATCGAATTGTTAAATTCCGCCGTGGAACTGTACAGTTCAGAAAAAGGATGCTACCCTGAATCGATGGCTGACCTATTGAACAATAAAGAATTTTTCCCTGCCGGAGCACCCAAATGTCCTCTCGGGGGGACATATATTCTTAAATCCGATCACAGTGTGGTCTGTTCTCATCCTTAAAAAGCGATTGGCTTGTTCGCTATCCAAACAAAAAAGCCAGACTCCATAATGGAATCTGGCTTCGGAGGAGGGTGATGAAAAGCTTAAAATAGCTTATATGTATTTTATATTAACTTTTCGTAAAAATCCACTACACAATTATCGAAAACCTACAAAAAAAACTTTAATTTTTTTGAGTGTAATCCAATACACCTGCATTTCATTTACATTTTCACCAAGTTATGCATTTTTCATTTCTCCATGTTAAACAATACAGACCTTGCATGTCTATTATGCCAATGGCAATTTTAATTTTCTGTTTTTTTTATTTTAATGTAGAGAGATGACGCATTACAACGTCAATAAGATTAAAAGATAAAAACAGTCGCAATGTATAAATATAGACATTCTGGGGTATTTATGGAATTTACAAAGCTGTCTCGTATTGATGTGATCACTGTGCCGCATCGTTCAGGCCGGGAGTTTTTTATCAGCTCACAAGGCTATTCGGATTCAGAGCAGACTGACATTTTAAAACAGATATCCGACTTTTTGAAGGCCAATCAGGCTGGCAGCATAACCTGCCGTGTTGCAATTCCCAAAGACAGGCAAACCAGAACGGCCCTGGCTCTCAAAAACGACGTGCCGGAATTGACGTGCCCGATTACCTGGTTTACCCAGTACCCCGAAAACAATTGTCCCCTATTCATTATTCAGCTTCACGCCTTGTCTGGCTTTCCAATCCGGGTAATACAAAACGGCCATTCGCCGGCGGGATGCATCTTCGAAGATGACCATGTTCGGTATTATCAACTGCGTCTTTTTCCGGACGACAGGCAGGCAGACAATCAGACACAGACTTATTCGGTGTTTCAGAAAATGGATACCATGTTAAAAACTATGGGGCTTGATTTTCATTCCACGGCCAGAACATGGCTGTATGCTCATGACATTTTATCCTGGTACGACAAGCTGAATCGGGCACGGGATCGCTTCTTTACTGAAAAGGATGTGTTCAATCGCCGCATACCGGCCAGCACCGGCGTCAGCTTGTCCAATCCTCTGGATTATGCGATTGAGACGGAATTGCTGGCGGCTGTGTCCAAGAACGGTTCCGCTCAAATCAGGCCGGTGGAATCCCCCCTGCAATGCCCGGCCACACAATACCGTTCTTCGTTCAGCCGGGCCATGGAGATTGCAACCCCCGAGCAAAAACGATTGTATATTTCCGGAACAGCCAGTATTGACCCGGACGGCAAGACGATTTTTCTCGGCGATACGCCTGGCCAAATCGACCACACCATGAAAGTCGTCGAGGCAATTTTACAGCATGTCGGGATGGGGTGGACGCATACGGTCAGGGCTATTGCGTATTTCAAATACAGAAAAGACTATCCGCTGTTTGACGAATGGCTCCGGAGGCATGACACCTCCCTGCCGCATATCAAGCTGGAATGCGATATCTGCCGGGATGATTTACTGTTTGAACTCGAACTGGACGCGATTCAAACGTATTAATGATAAAAATGACGCACGCCGGTAAATACCATCGCAATGCCGTGTTTGTCTGCACAGGCGATGACGTCGTCATCTTTCTTTGAGCCGCCAGGCTGAATCACGCAGGCGATTCCCGCCCTGGCCGCGTTTTCGACATTGTCCGGGAAGGGGAAGAAGGCATCCGAACCCATGGCGGCGCCTTTGGCCATCTGACCAGCCTGCTTGACTGCAAGCATGCCCGATTCCACGCGATTCATCTGGCCGGCACCAACGCCGACGAGGCATTTGTTATTGACCAGGGTAATCGTATTGCTCTTGACATGCTTGGCCACCAGCCAGGCAATACGCAAATCTTCCATCTGCTGCGGGGTGGGTTTAACCTGCGTGGGGAATGTCAGTTTTTCCGCCTGCCAGCCGACGAGATCGCGTTCCTGCACCAGCAGACCGCCCACGATACAGCGGACATCATACTGGCGGGCATCTACCACCTTGCGGTCAATCGGACCGGTTTGGAGCAGGCGAACCCGCTGGCCCCACTCTTTGAGCGTCCGAATGGTTTGAATCGCATCGTCGTCATAGGACGGCGCCACAATGACTTCGGCAAAGAAACCGGCAGCCCCTTTGGCTTTACCAAAGCGTGCATAGGATTCCATAATCACTGTCGCGATTTCCTTGTCGACATTTCGATTGAGGGCAATAATGCCGCCAAAGGCACTGACGACATCCCCCAGATAAGCCCGCTCATAGGCCCTGGTAATATCGGCATCCACAGAACATCCGCAGGGATTCATATGCTTAACCACCACAGCAGCCGGTTCTTCGAATTCCTTGACCAGTTCAAACGCCGCATTGGCATCCATCAGGTTGTTAAAGCTGATGGGGGTCGTTGCCCCATCCAGCAGCCGGGCGGTGCCGACACTGACTTCTTTGGCATCGGACAGGCGGTAGAACGCCCCCTTCTGATGCGGATTTTCGCCATAGCGAAGTTCCTGGTCTTTCCGCAGGGAGATACTGAGCCTGTCGGGGAAGACCTCGCCGACCTGTTCATTAAGATATCTGGATATCGCTGCATCATACGAGGCCGTCAGGGCAAACGCCTTGCGGGCACACTGCTTGCGCAATGCAAGGCTGGTGCAGCCATTTCTGGACTTCATTTCATCCAGCACCATCTGATACTGCGATGAATGCGTAACAATCGTGACATACAGGTGATTCTTGGCCGCAGAACGAACCATGCTCGGCCCGCCGATATCGATATTCTCAATGGCATCCTCGAACGAACAATTGGCTTTGGCTATCGTCTGTTCGAAAGGATACAAATTCACACATACCAGGTCAATCGGCTCAATCTGATGCTGCTTCAGGGCCGCCGCATGGTCGGATTTGTCACGCAGGGCCAGAAGTCCGCCATGTATTTTTGGATGCAGTGTTTTGACGCGGCCGTCCATCATCTCCGGAAAACCAGTCACCGACTCCACGCCCAGAACGGTCAGTCCCGCCTCAGACAGGGCTTTGGCAGTCCCGCCTGTGCTGATGAGAGTCACTCCCATTGCAGCCAGGTGTCGGGCAAAATCAACCACACCTGTTTTATCGGAAACACTGATTAACGCTCGCTTAATTTGTACATCCATGATTCATGACTTTCGTTTCAAAAGCTGTCAAAATGCAATCCTTACTTCGATTCGGCGGCCTGGTTTTTTTGCTCAAAGGGACAGGCAGCCAGAATACGCCCCATGTCACTGCCCAGATAGACCCACGAATCAGTCATATTCACCGTAACACGATTAATCCTGGCAATATTAATGCCAAGGTGCTCTTTGTGTTCTATGTTATCCATGACCGACAAAACACCCGGTTTAACATAGACATAGACCCGTGAACCGTGTTCGGCAAGTACGGCATATCCCTGCGGCTGATTCCAGAGGGCCTTGCCGGTCTGTTTATCCACCGCATAAATACCGGTGCCGACGGTATATACATACACGCAGTTTTGGCCCACGGTCAACGGCATTTCCACTTTATCCCCGGCAAAGAATGGCTTTTCCCAGGCCTGAGTTCCGATCATGGAATTTAATTTATAGAGCTTGGTATCCATTCCGGCCGCATAGATATATCCTTTATCCAGCACCAGGGGTGCTTTCATCGGACCCGACAAGTTGAACTGCCAGACTTTACGCCCCGAATCCGCATCCATTGCAATCACATTGCCTGCCAGCGTACTGAACCAGACCTGCAGCTCCGAGGCAATGACTGAAATGATGGCCGAATCATTATCCGCGGAGACCATAAACGCACGGATGCCTTCGTCCGCCGTATAGGCGTATAAACGGTTGTCCGATCCGCAAACATAGGCATATTTCTGATTTCTGGCAATTCCTCCATAATTGCCTCCCAGATTCTTCAGTGTAATTGTCTCAAGAATCTGGCCAAAAGCCGGATCAAAGACCTTCATCTCCTGGCCAACCAGAAAAATGCTTTTTTTGTCAAAATGCATGGGCGGGAGAACCGGCAGGCCAGGGACTGCCAACTGCAGCAGCGAACGGATATGGCCGGTGCTGCGATCGATTGAAAACAAAAAATTCTGCGTGGTCAAAACATACAGATAATTGTCATAGACATACATGGTGTCTATTTTTTCATTCGGCTTCATGGGCAGATTGACCTGCCATCTGGACTCCAGGCCTGCCTTGTCCAGAAGTTCTGATGCAACCAGATAATCCCCCGGGGACGTCGATAATCCTGCCGCGAATACACTCGCCCCCCACAATACAATAATTGCAACACAAATTTTCATAGAATTCATCCGATTTCTCCGGTCAGGTTATATCTATAAATTCCGTTAAATCGACTTTATGATCGGCTTCGAAGGATTTCATTCGGTCAATCCGATCAATATCATCTTTAATGCGATTTACTAGTTTGAAAATATACGGTTTGCCTTCAAGACGATTTTTCAGATCCTCCAGCATTGGTTCCCACCGATTGCCATAGAGCTGAGCTTTCAAAACAACCAGCATCCGATACTTATCGTCAAGACTATCGATAAATCGCCGAATGTCTGCATTGGCATCAGTACCGTCAGCAACCAGATTTTTTTCAGGAGTTTTGGCCATAAGACAAACTCAATCCGGCCAAATCGTACAGGGAAACAACAAAAAAAGCAACTTTTTTCGGCACCAGCCGTCAAAGTTTTTTTTGTAAGTCCTCAAACGGGAAAGAGTTACTTTACCATCTCCAGTTTGCCGGCCAATTGCGCCATACGGAGGACAAGGCGGCTGCGAGCCATATTCACTTTCTGAAGCTGAGTTTTGATATACTCCTGTCCGGCAACCACACCCTGGGCCTGTGAAATGACCTGTTTAATCTTCTCCACATCCAGATTTTCAAAAGTCACTGCGTCATAGGCCAGGACCGTCAGATGGTTTTCACTGAAGCGGGCAAATCCCCCCTCGATTACAAAATAAGCACTATCACGGTCCGGAATCCCCTGTACCTCCATAATTCCAAGATCTAATCCCGTCAACAGGGGGCAGTGATTACGGAGAATACCCCGCTGTCCATCCGAACAGGGAATAATCACCGAGCTGGCCCTGCAATCCAGCAATTTGGCCCTAGGGGTCAGAATAACCACGCGAAATGTCGGTTTTGTTACCAGTCCAACCACGGGTTATTTCCTTAAACTGCTTTCTTCTGGACTTTCTGCTGTGCTTCTTCGACTGCACCAATATACATGAAGGCCTGTTCGGGAAGATGGTCCCACTGGCCTTCGCATATCTGTCTGCAGCTGCGAACCGTCTCGGCCGCAGGCACGTATTTGCCTTCCAGGCCGGTAAAGTGCTGAGAGACGATAAACGGCTGCGAGAAAAACCGTTCCAGCTTACGGGCGCGGGCAACAATCTGTTTATCTTCACGACTTAATTCGTCAATACCCAGAATGGCGATAATATCCTGAAGGCTCTGATAACGCTGCAGGTACTCCAGCACTTTCTGGGCCACTTCATAATGATCTTTACCGACAATATTGGGGTCCAAAATACGAGAGGTGCTTTCCAGCGGGTCCACGGCCGGATAAATGCCTTTTTCGGTAATTTTGCGTGACAGCACCACCGACGAATCCAGGTGGGTAAACGTCGTGGCCGGGGCCGGGTCCGTCAGGTCATCGGCAGGGACGTAAACCGCCTGGACCGAGGTGATTGCACCCGACGTCGTGGAGGCAATGCGTTCCTGAAGCTGGCCCATTTCGCTGGCCAGGGTCGGCTGATAGCCTACCGCACTCGGAATACGTCCCAGCAGGGCCGACACTTCCGAACCTGCCTGGGAAAACCGGAAAATATTATCGATAAACAGCAGGATTTCGCCACCGCCGGCCTCGCATAAATATTCGGCCATGGTCAAGCCCGTTAAGGCAACGCGAAGACGTGCTCCCGGCGGCTCATTCATCTGTCCAAATACAAGACATGTGTTATCTAATACGGATGCCCCGGTATTGCCGATTTTGGTCCGCTGCATTTCCAGCCACAGGTCATTACCCTCGCGTGTGCGTTCCCCCACACCTGCGAAGACCGAATAACCGCCGTGCTGCGTCGCAATACGGGCGATGAGCTCTTGAATCAGCACGGTTTTGCCGACGCCGGCACCACCGAAAAGACCTGTTTTGCCGCCCTTAACAAAGGGGCACAGCAAATCCATCACTTTAATCCCCGTTTCGAACATCTCGGACTTGGCCGTCAGTTGAACAAATTTAGGGGGCTTGCGGTGAATAGGCAAACTTTGCTTGGCGTGAATGGCTGGACCGCCATCTACAGGCTTGCCGAGCAGGTTGAACACCCTGCCAAGTGTTTCTTTGCCCACCGGCACTTCCAGCGGGCCGCCGGTATCGACTATCTCCATCCCACGACGCATGCCGAAGGTGCTGCCCAGAGCGACTGCACGTACCCGGCCGCCGCCCAGATGCTGCTGGACTTCTCCCACCAGCTCAAACAGCTTGCCTTCAAATTCACCGTTGATGGTTAAGGCATTATAAATGGCCGGAATCCGGTCGGCGGGAAATTCCGCTTCAAACGTGCTTCCGACTACCTGAGTGATTCGTCCTGTGTTTACCATAATATTGACTCTGCTTTTTTATAGTCTAAATCCACTTTTATTTTTTGGCAGCACTGACACCGGTGATAATATCCAGCAGTTCCACTGTAATCTGTCCCTGTCGTGCGCGGTTATAGTCTTTGGTCAAATCCTGAATCATCTGGTCGGCGTTGTCACTGGCGTTTCGCATCGATACCACGCGGGCCAGGTACTCGCTGGTCGCCGCTTCAAGAAAACACCCGGCCAAAGCCGAACGAATCAGCATGGCGGCAAGCGTTTCAAACATCGTATACGGATCATCGCCGAGCATGAAATCTTCGAACGCCAGCTCCCACGGCCAAATGACTGTGGCGCGTGTGGTCAGATCGTCGATTAGTTCGGTCACCGGCAGAATAGTCAGCGTCTGCACCTTTTGCGAGGTCTGGGAATGAAACCGATTGTAAATAACCCCCAGACGCCCGATATGGCCGGCCATATACTGCTTGACAAAATGATCGGCAATCAGGTGGACCTGCTCAGCCGAGGGTACTTCATCAAAATCAGAATAAACGCCATCCGGCACAATTTTGCGGTGTTCGAGGTAGTTGACCACCTTGCGGCCCTTGGCATAAATCTTCAGCTCCCGCTTAAAGCGCTGGGCCATCTTGATATGGGTATCAATCTGGCGAAAGACTTCGGCATTATAGCCGCCGCACAATCCGCGATTGCTGCCGATGGCAATGACGGCATTGGTTCTGCAGGAATTCGGCTTCATCAGGGGGTGATTGAGACCCTGTTCGGCAATCACCATCAGGTACGCCAACTGAGCCAGTGCATCAAAGTATTCAATGCCCTGTGCCCACTGATTATAGTACTGACGGTAGCGGACCGCGGCAATCGTCTCCATGGTGCCGGTGACTTTACTGATGTTGGACGCCGCTTTGCGCCGCTGCAGAATTTGTCGTGTGTTGGCCATTGTTTCTTACAACCTTAACCCGCTAGGCCCCGAAGCTGAATTTATAAATAGTCTTGTAGGCGGCCACCGCATCGTTCATCGCAGACAACAACTCATCCGACAGCTTGCCGATTTTATCGATTTCATCCAGATACTCGCCTGCTTCCAGCTTCAGCCAGGCAATCAATTCTTCCAGAAAATGCCCTACATGAGTGGCGTCAATATCATCCAGAATGCCGCTGGAGCCGGCCAGAATACTGATCACTTCATCGGCCACACTCATAGGCGAAAATTGTTTCTGCTTGAGCACCTCGACCATGCGATACCCGCGGTCAAGCTGCTTTTGTGCCATCTCATCCAGGTCGGTTCCCAGTCGGGCAAAATCCTGCAATTCGCGGAAGGCCGCCAGATCCAGGCGCAGCTTGGGGGCAACTTTTTTCATGGCCTGCGGCTGGGCATCGCCGCCGACACGGCTGACACTGATACCCACGTCAATGGCAGGACGAACACCGGCCAGAAACAGGTCACGCTGCAGATAAATCTGACCATCGGTGATGGAAATAATATTGGTCGGGATATAGGCCGACACCTGCCCTTCAAGTGTCTCGACAATCGGAAGCGCCGTCATCGACCCGCCGCCCAGTGCATTGGACAGCTTGGCACTGCGTTCCAGAAGCCGGCTGTGCAGATAGAAAATATCGCCCGGGAAGGCTTCACGTCCCGGGGGACGACGCAGCAGAAGACTCAATTCCCGGTAAGCGATGGCGTGCTTGCTGAGGTCATCATATACACACAGCGTATGGCCCTGCTTTTCATACATGAAATATTCGGCAATAGCCGCGCCGGCATACGGAGCGATATACTGCATCGCTGCACTCTGAGCCGCTGTGGCCGAAACGACCACGGTATGGTCCATGGCTCCGTGCTTTTTCAATGTTGACACCACTTCCGCCACGGTGGATTCTTTCTGACCAATGGCGACATAGACACAAATCACCCCTTTGCCCTTCTGGTTGATGATGGTATCCAGGGCAATGGCAGTTTTGCCGGTCTTGCGGTCGCCAATAATCAGTTCGCGCTGCCCGCGTCCGATGGGAATCATCGAGTCAACGCTCTTTATGCCTGTTGCCAGAGGTTCCTTGACCGGCTGTCTTTGAGCAATACCGGGAGCGGCGAATTCGATAAAACGACGCATCTCTGCTTTGAAGGGACCAGCCCCGTCAATCGGCTCACACAAGGCATTAACCACCCTGCCCAGCAGTTCCGGGCCGACGGGAACCGACAGCAGTCTGCCGGTGGACCGGACCGTGCCGCCTTCACAAACCTTCTGGAAATCGCCATAGATAACCGCGCCGATTGAGTCTTCGTCAAGATTAAACACTTCGCCGACGATACCGCCCTCAAATTCCAGCATTTCGCCGACCATCGCATTGTCAAGGCCGTAGATGCGGGCAATACCGTCGCCGACTTCCAGCACGGTACCAACCTGCGAAACCTCAAGCTGGGTTTGATATCGCAGGACTTCCTGCTTGATCAGACTCGAAATTTCAGATACATCGAATTTCATTAGTATTTACTCGTTTACAAATGTTTTTATCCGCTCGGCACCTGCGAATTATTATCCCTGCGCCGAATCAGAGCCATCCGGTGTCGTCTCACCGGATTTATTCTTTTGTTTGGAATAGGTCTCTCTGGAGCGATCCACGATGCCGTCCACCGTCCGATTCAAAATCGTCCGGACGGAATTGTCAATCATCAGGTCGCCCTGCCGAATCACAATGCCGCCCAGGATGTCCGGGTCGATCTGGACTTTCAGCTTCACTTCGGCCTTAATCGCATCCTTGATTTCCAGACGCAGCTTTTCGAGTTCGGCATCGGGCAATTGCTTTGCCAGCACCACTTCCACCAGGCGGCAGTTTTTCAGGCTGTCGACCAGAACCTCATAGCGGTCGAAGATGCCGTTAAGCCCGCCGATCCGGTTTCTGCGTGCAAGCACACACAGAAAATCCAGCGTCAGCGGATTGACCCGGCCGCTGAACACCCGCCGCAAAGCTGCGGTTTTTTCGTCCTCTTTCATCTTGGACGAGGTAATCAGTTTTAAAAATTGAGGCTCATCCCGAAGAAGGGTTCCCACTGCGGCCATATCTTCCAGCACCTGCTCCACCTGGCCGGATTCTTCGGCCAGCTGAAACAGGACATCGCTGTAAATCTCGTAAATGATATGTTTGGAAGATGCCGCCATAGTATTCGCCTGATTCAGACCTCGTTATTGCACACCGGGATTCCGATGAGCCTGCTTGAGTCGTTCAATCGCCTGAGAAATCAATCGCTTGTTATCCTCATCGTTGAGTGCCTTGCCGAAAACTTCCTGACCGATGGTTTGAATAATATCCCCGGCCTGCGTCCAGAGCTGTTCCTGGGCATCACCCTTTTCCCGTTCCAGATCGGATTCAAAGCGAATCTTCATCTGCTCTATCTGTTTTCGACTCTGCGATTCAACATCTTTGGCTTCCGACTGAGCCTGCTTGACACGCTGATTGATGATTTCCCGACCCTGCCGCTCGGCATCGGCCAGCTTGCTGCGATAATCATCCAACACCTGCTGAGCCTGTTTGCGGCTCTTTTCGGCGTCGTCAATCTCTTTCTGGATGTGGTTCTGACGGTCCGACAGGCTTTTGAGCAGCGGCTTCCATGCCAGCTTCCACAACACCAGCAGCAGGAGTGCAAACCATGCCAGCGTCCATGCCGATTCAGCCCAGTCGCCCGTGAAGACACTGGGTGCCTGTTCATGGCCTTCCGCTTCGGCCGGCGCAGCGGCCTCCGACGCCAGCGTCGCCGCGGTCACAGCAAAGTACAGCCAAAATGCCGGTAATAACCTGAGCATTCGCATCACAGTTTCCTGGTAAAATTTCGTTTCTTACAACACAGCCAGCAGACAGATAATCATCGCAAACAGCGTCACGCCTTCGATCAGGGCCGCGGCGATAATCATCGTGGTGAAAATACGATTGGCCGCTTCCGGCTGACGGGCAATGGCTTCCACCGCACTGCCGGCCAATTGGCCGATACCTTTGGCAGATCCCATCACAATCAGGCCGCAGCCCAGCACGCCGCCCAGCATACCTAAACCTTTGTCGTTAATGGTCAGTTCCGCCAGCAGCATCGGAGCTAAAGTCATTAATTCAAACATGTTACAGCATCTCCTGTACGTCAGTTACTACGTTTTCAGATACTTCTATTTAGACAAAAACCCGCCACAATGGCGGGTTCTATAATCAATGCTCATCGGCAATCGCAAATCCGATAAATATGGTCGTTAAAAATACAAATATATACGCCTGCAAAAACGCAACAAAGACTTCTAAAAGGCTGAATAAAACCGTTGCGGTCAACGAAGAGAAGGCGACCATATAATTTTTGAACATCATAATAAAACCTAAAATAACCGCAAGCAAAATATGCCCGGCCAGAATATTTGCAAACAAACGAATCGCCAGCGAGAACAGCCGGACAAACGAGCTGACAACCTCGATGACAAACATGAAGGGAAACATCGGCCAGGGCACTTTGGGGGTAAAGGTTTTGAGATAATGCCAGACCCCTTTTTCACGAATCCCGGCAATATGGAACAGCAGAAATGAAAAGGTTGCCAAAGCCCCGGTAACCCAGACATTTGCTGTGGCGGCGCCGCCAATATGTTTATGCTTGGTTAACAGAAACATTAATTGCGGAAGCGGCATCAAACCCAGCAGATTCATGGTCAGAATGAAGAAGAACAGGGTCCAGAGTACACCGATATATCGGTCGGTATTGTCTTTGAGAAAGGGCCGGGCTACGTCTTCACGCAAATACACACAAATCGTCTCAATCAGATTCCCGAAACCGCTGCGCACCAATACCGGCTTTTTCAAGACCAGCGGCAGCACCACCATCAGCGTCAGCGACGCCAGGGTAATCATCAGCATGTGATTGGTAAAGGGGACCTCATAAGGCCCTATGGGAATAATCCATTTTTTGCTGACAATTTCTTCGAGTACGCTGGTACTCGCGAGCATCATTCCACACACATTCATATTTCGAATCGTCCTTGTTCAGACCGTAATTATGCAGCAGCCGGATAATCAGCCATGAATCCACCAGCAGGAACACAGTATAAAAAATGCCGTAGCATCCCAGAAACCATGTTCGGCTGATACCGGTAAAAAAGAAGATTATAACCACTCCGACAAAACCAATCAAGATACGAATTGCCCCGCCTAAAAAAACGCTGACAACCATTTTTTCAGGCTCACGACGCCAGACTTTACTGAGAGGCCAGAAGGCGGATAGTCCGCCCAGAGTTGCGGTTATAATCGCTAAAATACAGGCTTTTTCGGCCCTGGGTCCCGCCAATTCACAATAACGATATGTCAGAAGGAAAATCACGCCCAGAAAAACTCCTGTGCCTGTAAACCAGCCAAGAATTTTCCTAACATTATCCGTCCACATTTACCTGTTTACCTGTCTTCGTTATTTCCCTCGGGGTTCTTGTCGCTGTCTTCATTGGATTTCTGGGCCCGTTTAACCATCAGATAAAACATCGTCCCAAAACCCACAAAAAAACCTATGATCATCCAGCCCGGTTTGGTATTTTCCAGCTTATCCATCTGGGCCCCCAGCCAGGCCATGCCCCCGCAGACGATGCAGAATTCAAAGCCGATCCCCATCCAGCGCATCCCGCTACGGTAAAATTTTTCGTCTTTGAGACCTTTGAATTTGCGGGCCATTTCGTATTTCGCCCCACAGGGGTAATAAACCGGTTGCTTAGGACTTCGCCTGGTCCAGAATCAGGGTCTTGACCTTTTCACTGGGCAGGTTTAGGGCTCCATAAGCCCCTGCCGCAGCAGAACGCAGTGCCGGGTCTGTCTCGGTTGAACTGACCAGGCTGTAGATGGCATCGATTTGTTCGGCCAGCAGCAAGTTGGCATTTAATTTCGCAGAGGTCGCAAGCGAACCAAAAGCCGCAATGCGAACCTCGGCACTGTTCTTCTCAGACAAGGCCATCACGGCAATCGCCCGCTGAGCTTCCGGGCTTTCCAGTCGTGCCAGCACCTCCGCTGACAGTGTCTGCATCTGCGGATTCGTCGAGGCACTCACCTTGACCAATGCTCCCAGCGCCCTGGACAAATCAACAATAGAATTATGAGTCAATGCCAGTTTTTCCATCGCGCGAATAGAACGGAGGGCATAGCTGGCGGACAATTCCGCACCGATCTGGTCGGCCCCCTGTTCGAGGATGGCCTCTGACAGATTTTCCGAAATCTTCTCGCTGCCGACAAAGCCATTGGTCGGCAACGCCTGTGCAATGGCTATCGCAGCACTGTAACGCACTTTATAGTCATCAAACGTCAGTGCCCTGGCCAGCGGCTGCTCGGTACCCAACTGGTACAGCAGGGATTTTGTGCCCGCATTGACGGCCAGGGCTTCAACCACCCCCAGGGCCACAAATGCTTCCTTATTCTTCAATGCCCGATCCAGGGCCTGATGCAGATACTCCGGCCCGGCCGTGGTGGCATAGGTCATTGCATCCGGGTGCCCCTGCCCGAAATACTCCGGCATGGCAACCTGATACGATTCTGCACGGAAGTAACCAGCCAGCCAAAGCCCGATCGCCTTGCCGATGGCCGGGTCTGCTTTTAATGCCCATTCGCAGCTTCGCATCGCCATTAATTCATTGAAATAGGCCTTATCGACCTCTTGTCTTTGCAATCCCTTGCCCGCAGCATCCCAGAACCACAGATTTCCAAAGGTGTTATCTTCCGTAAGTACGACGGATTCTGCACGGTCATAATACATCTCAGCCAGCTGGAAAAACAATTCCGCGGCGGGGATTTTCAACACATTGGAATCGATTTCACTGATCGCTTTTTCCGCCAGCGCCTTAAGCTCCGGGGAATCATCCTTTTCCATAATCATTTTCAAATAGGGCAACGGTTCAAAATAGCCAATTTTGCCAAGTGCTCGTATGATTTCCGCCTTGACCGCGGCATTGTCAGTCTGAAGCGCCGCCGTCAGAGGACGAATCGCACCTTTGCCGATTTTGGGCAGAGCCTGGGTAATCGGGGCAAATTCAGTCTTTCGGCTGTCATCCGCCAAGGCACTCAACATATAAGGAATCGCATATTCCCCGGCATTTCGGAGCCGTTCTTCTGCAGCAATTCTGCCCCGAATGGTCGTGCTCAGACGACGAATTTCCTCAACTATGATTTTGGGGTCGGTACGACGGATGAAACGGCCCTGCTCGATAATATCCAGGATTTTGCCGCTGACTTCCCGAAGCAGTTCGCTTTCGGCGTTCATTTTCAGCAAAATATTATACCCGTCCGGATTTTCCTCACTTAAGGCCAGCAGCTCCTGCGGATCAGGATTTGCCTGGACAATCTTCTGGCCATAACCCTGTGCCAGGTCAAATCGTCCGATTGCGGTATAGTGCAAAAAGTCATTCCAGTCACTTTGCACCCCTTCGGCCAACACTGATGTCGCCAACACGAACAAAAAGACGACCCCAAGAATCCGTTTTCCAAGTACCATCGTTATAATCTCCGAAAATGAGTCCTGAAAACAACATACAGTCCACCTAAAGATAAGACTTCATATATATAAGGAATAAATAAAGACTGTCAATCAAAAACACAAAAGCAGGTCAATTCCGTCAGCTTTTTACCCTCACCTATAACCTATTTAATGATATAGTCTGTTTTTTATTATATATTCCAATACATCGGGGCATACTATGTCATTGCCGGCGAGTCCCGCTGCGATGCGTTTTCGGACCACCGTGCTGCTAATGTCAACCAGCGGTGTCGGGATTATATGCCGTTCCAGGGCATCAATCTGGTCCGGGCGGAATTTATGCTGTAAAGTCTTCAATGACGGCCTTTCATACCCTGCCCGATACATGATGCACAACTGACATTTGTCCAGTAATTCCACGATTCGATACCAATAGGGCAAATCGGCAATAGAGTCCGCTCCGACCAGCCAGTAAAGAGCAGCATCAAAGCCTGTCTGCTCACGGAAAGCAACAATGGTGTCATAGGTATAGCTGGGCTGAGCGCGTTTCAATTCGATATCACTGACTTCTAGACCTGCGATGCCCCGTATTGCTAGACGAATCATTTCCAGTCGATCCTGGCCTGTCGCAGTCGGCAAGGTGATCTTGTGAGGAGACCGGGCCGCCGGAATCATAATCAATCGATTGACATTCAGATAGCTCATGGCAAATTGAGCCATCTGAATGTGACCGCAATGCACCGGATCAAATGACCCGCCGAAAAGAATTAATCCATCCGAACTCATCTTATTTCATGTTTTTAACACATCAGTAACATCCATTCATGCTGACCTCATAATTTCTGCGGCAAAACGGACAGCAGCGTTCAGCATTGGGCAGAATTATACTTGTATCAGACTGATTTGTCTATTTAAACCAAACCGTTATGATGTCTTTTTATGCTTACCAGGCGTCATTTTGCCGCGACGATGACCACAGAACATATCGAAACGGTATATCGCTGTATCTGGGGCGGGCAATTCCATTCAGAAGCAGTGTATCGCTGGCATGCACTGGCTGCTAAAATACATATTCAACAGTCAAATCTCACAATCGCTTGTTATATTTCATTTTATTACGAACGTAACACAAAAAAATTT
>JAFGQP010000351.1 GCA_016935635.1 Sedimentisphaerales bacterium | reverse complement strand
TGTGCCGCGGCCGGTCTTGCCGATCACGCCGGTCGCATGGCACTCATCGATCATCACCATGGCATCGTAGCGGTCCGCCAGATCACAGATACGGTCCAGCTGAGCCACATACCCATCCATCGAAAACACGCCGTCGGTGGCGATCAGCCGGAACCGGGCTGTCCTGGCCTCTTTGAGCTTTTCTTCGAGGTCCTGCATATCATTGTTGCTGTAGCGATACCGCTGCGCCTTGCACAGACGAATGCCGTCGATAATGCTGGCATGATTAAGCGAGTCACTGATAATCGCATCTTCAGGGCCAAGCAGCGTCTCAAACAGGCCACCATTGGCATCGAAGCAGGAACTGTAAAGAATTGTATCTTCGGTACCCAGAAACTGGGCCACTTTCTGTTCAAGGGTTTTGTGGATTTGCTGTGTGCCGCAGATAAAACGCACCGACGAAAGCCCGAAGCCCCATAGGTCGTAGCTATCCCGGGCGGCCTTAATAATCTCGGGGTGGTCGGACAGCCCAAGATAGTTATTGGCACAGAAATTCAGCACCGACCGATCCGGCGCAACCGTAATCCGGTTTGCCTGTGGGCTGGTGATAATCCGCTCAGCCTTGTACAGCCCGTCATTTCGAATCTGACCGAGGGTTTCAGTCAGATACTGCTTCATCGTCGTGTACATCGCATCGTCTCCTTTCAAACAGGACTATTTTGACCAGTCCAAAACAACCTTGCAGCCGTTGCCGCTGCGCAAGGCTTCAAATCCCTTCTCAAACTCCGTATAGTGGAAACGATGCGAAATCAACGGCGAAATATCAAGCCCGCCCTGAATCAGCATCGTCACCTTGTACCATGTCTCATACATCAGCCGGCCATAAATCCCCGTCAAGGTCAATCCGTTGAAGATCACCACATTCCAATCCACCTGCGTCGGGGGCAGAATGCCGAGCAATGCCAGTTTGCCGCCGTGGGCCATGCTCGTCAGCATATCATTGAGGGCCCCAGGATTGCCGGACATTTCCATGCCCACATCGAATCCCTCTTTCATATCCAGTTTTTCCTGGGCCTGCGCAATCGTTTCGGTCCGTACATCAACCGTTAAGGTCGCCCCCATTTGTTTGGCGCGTTCAAGCCGCTGCGGATTGACATCCGTCACAACAACATGGCGCGCCCCGACCTTACGGGCCACGCCGGCAGCCATGCACCCGATCGGTCCGGCCCCGGTAATAAGAACATCTTCGCCGACCAGGTTAAAGGTCAGCGCAGTATGGACGGCATTACCCAGCGGATCAAAACAGCTCAGAACGTCCAGCGGAATGGAACGATCGCAATACCACAGATTCGTTACCGGCACGGAAATATACTCGGCAAACGCCCCATCGCGATTGACGCCGATGCCTTTGGGCGAATGACACAGGTGTCGGCGTCCGGCCAGACAGTTGCGACAGCGTCCACAGACGACATGCCCTTCGGCACTGACGATGTCCCCGGCCTTAAAATCGTGGACATTGCTGCCCATTTCAACGATCTCGCCGACGAATTCATGGCCGATGGTCATCGGGGGTCGGATTGTCTTTTGAGCCCACTGGTCCCAGTTGTAAATATGCACATCAGTTCCGCAGATCGCCGTCTTTAACACCCGGATCAGGACATCATTGATGCCGATCTTCGGTACCGGAACATCCATCATCCATAACCCCTCTTTTGCCTCTTTTTTGACCAATGCCTTCATCGTTCGTTTCCTTTTGGTATAAACCGTCTATGACTTAGCGAGGGCCTTACAGCCTTTAACGTTATCAACCATTCTACACTGTATCTTTTTTTAGGGAATCACTCCCTGATATGAAATCACCGTTACGGCCTTTTGTCAACGGTCGTTTAGTCTAAAATCGTATTGCCCTGCACCGTGGGCGCACTAAACAGACCAATCCGGCACAAAATGGGACAATCCGTCGCATCGAGAATGCGAAGCCTGAGCCTTTGGGTCGAAACCGGACTCATACGGAGCAGGCGTTTGTAACCAATCGTCGTGCCGGAAGCAATTCGCTTCCACTGTCCATCCGTCCAGGCATCTACCTCAAACGATGCGATACGCTGACCCTGCTTGATATATTCCTGAAGCATAATCACGTTGAAGCTTTTTTCCTGAGGCAGAGTAATCTCAAGGTCGGCACTGACAACACCGTCATCGGTCGTCCAGATCGTTTCGATATCGCCATCCACCACGTGGGAGGGCTGGTACACCGCCATCGCTTTGCGGACAGCGGAGGCTTTGACGGACGCCCCCGCCGCCAGATCATCGGCAAAAATTCTATCCAACAGGCCGCGGAACGCCAGCAGCCGCTGTGTATCGGTTTCGTGGATCAATCCCCGCTGATCCGGCGGGACATTCAGCAGCATAAGACCATTGCGTCCCACAGAGCCGAAATAAATATCCAGCAATTGCTCCAGCGTCTTGACCTTGTCATCCTCAGCAGCATGATAAAACCAGCCGGGTCGAATGGAAACGTCACATTCGGCTGGCACCCAGTCCGCCCCGTCAACCTGGCCGGCGTTAAGTTTTTTTGTATCCGCCTGACCCGGGCCGAATTCACTGCGATTAAGCATCGACCAGCAGGTTTCTCCGGCATATCCGCTTTCATTGCCGACCCAGCGGCAGTCCGGCCCGTCATCGGCGAACATACAGGCGTCTGGCTGGAGCCTGCGAACCAGTGACCGGTACATCACAAAATCATACACTTGTTTTTTACGGAGCGGGCTGTCCTGTCCGGGCGCACCGTCAAACCAGACCTCTCCGAGCGGCCCGTACTGCGTCAGCAGCTCAGTCAACTGCCCCATATAAAACGCATTGTACTCTGAGGATTTGCCATAGCTGGGTTCGTGACGGTCCCACGGGGAAATATAGATACCAAACTCCAGTCCGGCCTCCCGGCAGGCTTTGGATAATTCGCCAACCAAATCGCCCTGCCCGTTTTTCCAGGGACTGTTCTTAACCGAATGTTCCGTGTAGCGGCTGGGCCACAGACAGAAGCCATCATGATGCTTGGCCGTGAGAATGACCATCTTCATACCGGCCTCTTTAAACACACGCACCCATTGTTTTACATCCAGCTCGGAAGGATTGAAGATGGACGGACTTTCAGTTCCTTCACCCCATTCCCGGCCGGTAAAGGTATTGACCGTAAAGTGAACAAAGGCCGTATATTCCCGCTGCTGCCAGCGCAGTTGACGCGGATGCGGCAAAACATGGTCATTAAGACCGATTTTTTCCTCAATGGAGTTTTTCTGTCCGTCAGTTTGTGCGACACAAATCCCGACTGTGCCCAAAAAGACCAGACTGCTGACAAGCACACTCCCTAACATCATTTTCATCTTAGCCATAGATTCAATCCTTTCATGCCATCATTACTTGATCGCCATAATGTCCAGTTCCGCTACCGTAGCATAATACTCCTGCCCATGTTCGTTGAGTGCTTTAAATTTAAGAAAGCGTGCCGTCTGGGGTTTGGCAAAAAAGATTTCCTGCCATTGCGTTTGGTTGGCAAGATTGCCTTTATGAACGATATCCCATTGTGTACCGTCTTTGCTGACAGAGACCTCATAGGCATTGACACGACCGTTTTCTGAATCCTGACGTGCCAGATATTTGAATCCGACCAGTGTATAGGGTGCCGCCAGATCCAGATGAATCTCATGCGGGAACGGCTCTTTGGTCGTCATCCAATTGGTGTGCCAGAACGTGTCCGCACGGCCGTCGATGGCGTGGCGGGTTTCGCCTTCGCCGGATTGAAAGCTGTCGGCATACACCACTTTCCAGACCGTTTTATCCATCTCCAGCAAATCATAAAACTGAGCATAGGCAAGACTGACCGGCAGGCTTTCCATACCGTC
>JAFGQP010000006.1 GCA_016935635.1 Sedimentisphaerales bacterium | reverse complement strand
TATAAAGGATTATTCAGGAGTAACCAGGTATGAAAAAGAGAAAACTTGGAAAATCGGAGCTTGAACTCACTACGATTGGCCTGGGAACCTGGGCCATCGGTGGGCCGTGGCAGTACGGCTGGGGGGAACAGAATGACCGGGAATCCATCGATACCATTCAGCGAGCCGTCGAATTGGGCGTCAACTGGATTGATACCGCCCCGATTTACGGCTGCGGCCATTCCGAAGAAATCGTCGGCCAGGCCCTGCGGCCCATACGGCAAAAACCGATTATCGCCACAAAATGCGGCCTGCGATGGAATGCCGCCCGAGAAAAACTGAACAATCTCAACCCAGACAGCATCCGTCGCGAATGCGAGGAAAGTCTGACCCGGCTGGGTATCGACCGCATCGACCTCTATCAGATGCACTGGCCCATCCCCGATGAACAGATCGAACAGGCCTGGGAAGCCATGGCACGCTGCGTGGAACAAAAGATGGTCAGCCATCTGGGCGCATGCAATGTCACTATCGTACAAATCCAGCGTCTGCAAAAAGTCTTTCCGGTCGCGGCCATCCAGCCGCCATACAGTATGCTCAAACGGGGCATCGAAGCCGACCTGCTGGATTACTGCGGCAAAAACAATATCGGCGTCGTCTGCTACAGCCCGATGCAGAAGGGGCTGCTGACCGGCAAATTCAACACCGATTACCTACGAACCCTCAGTCCCAGTGACCACCGCCTGCACGATCCGAATTTCCAAAGCCCGCGATTTGAAAACATCGTGGCGATGGTCGATGAACTGAAAACAATCGCCGCCGATTGCGGCAAATCCGTTGCCCAACTGGCGATTGCCTGGGTCCTGCGAAGGCCCGAAGTCACCAGCGCCATCATCGGCGCCCGCCGGCCCGACCAGATTGAACAAACCGCCCCGGCCGGCGATTGGACGCTGGAGGCGGAGATTATCGACCGTGTCGAAGGCATTTTGAAGAAATATGCCTGAATGACAATTTGATTTATTTTTGTCATTTTTTCGTTTAGAATTTTGCTATTGTTTCGGATTTAGTGTTTCGAATTTAGGATTTAACAAAGCAGGACAATATTTCCGTTTTCAAAAGGAACCCGGATATGACTCAACGTACCGACATTTACACCAGCCCGCTGGTCGAACGCAACGCCTCCAAAGAAATGGCCGAGTTGTTCAGCGCCGATACGAAGTTTCGCACATGGCGGCGAATCTGGCTGGAGCTGGCAAAAGCCGAACAAAAACTTGGCCTGAAGATCACCAACGCCCAGATTAAGGAAATGGCCGCTAATCTGGACAATATCGATTACGCAAAGGCCAGCGAGTTTGAGCGGAAATTCCGCCATGATGTGATGGCTCACGTCCACACCTTCGGGCTGGTCGCCCCCAAGGCCGCACCGATTATTCATCTGGGCGCCACCAGCTGCACCATCGGCGACAACGCAGACCTGATTATTCTGCGGGAAGGCTTACAGATTCTGGCCGGCAAAGTCGCCTGCCTGCTCGACCGGCTGGGCAGCTTTGCCAAACAATACAAATCCATGCCGACGCTGGGCTTTACTCATTATCAGCCGGCCCAGTTGACCACCGTAGGCAAGCGGGCCACGCTATGGGCCTATGAATTTGCGATGGACCTGGCCGAACTCGAACGCCGCATCGACACACTGCCGTTCCGCGGCATCAAAGGCACCACCGGCACACAGGCCTCCTTTCTGGCCTTGTTCAACGGCAACCACAACAAAGTCAAAAAACTCGACCAGATGGTTGCCAAAGCCTTCGGCTTCAAATCCTCCTGCATCGTCACCGGCCAGACCTATCCGCGCAAACTCGATACCCTGATGATCAATGCGATAGCAGGTGTCGCGCAATCGGCACACAAGATGTGCAACGATATCCGCCTGCTGGCCAACCTCAAGGAACTCGAAGAGCCGTTTGAAAAATCGCAGATTGGCTCCTCGGCGATGGCCTATAAGCGCAACCCGATGCGGTGCGAACGCGTGACCGGCCTGTCGCGTCTGGTCCTCAGCCTGGCCACCAGCCCGGCCATGACTGCCTCCGAGCAGTGGCTGGAGCGGACACTCGATGATTCCTCCAACCGCCGGGTCACATTGGCCGAGGCATTCCTTGCCACTGATGGCATTCTGGAAATTCTGATTAACATCGCCTCGGGACTGGTCGTCTATCCCAAGGTTATCGCAGCGCACGTGATGGCCGAACTGCCGTTTATGGCGACCGAGGAAATCCTGATGGAAGGCGTCAAGGCCGGCGGCAATCGCCAGGACCTGCACGAGCGGATTCGCGTCCACTCGCATGACGCCGCCGCCCAGGTCAAGATGCACGGCAAAGAAAACGACCTCATCGCCCGCCTGCAGGCCGACCCGGCCTTTGCCAAAGTCAACCTCAGGGCCGCGCTGGACCCGAAACGCTACATCGGCCGCGCCCCCCAGCAGGTCGATGAATTCCTCGCCGCCGCCGTCGCCCCCGTACGCAGAAAATACAAACAGCAATTGAATAAAAAGGTGGAACTAAAAGTCTAAGGTGTCTGGATCAAAACAATTCGCGGAAAGGACTCTAACATGAAAAATATCATCACGACTCTAACAATCTTAGCATTCGTTCTAATCCTCTCGGGCTGCACGCCTGTCTGTGACTGTTCCAAGGGCTTATTCGCCGGCGTCGGACCGGCGGCCCTATCGACCGAGTTCGAATTTACCGAAGGCCCCGCCGTGGATAAAGACGGCAACGTCTATTTCACCGACCAGCCCAATGACCGGATTATGCGATACACCGTCAAAGACAAAATGGAAGTCTTCATGCAGCCGTCCGGCCGGTCCAATGGCCTTTACTTTGACAAATCCGGCGCCCTGATCGCCTGTGCCGATGAGAAAAACGAACTCTGGCGAATCGACGTCAAAACCAAACAGCACATCGTTCTGGCCAAAGACTACGACGGCAAGCTGTTCAACGGCCCCAATGACGCCTGGATTCGCCCTGACGGCGGCATCTATTTCACCGATCCGTTCTACAAACGCCCCTACTGGCAGCGCGGCCCGATGGAACAGCCCAGCCAGGGCGTCTATTTTCTCGCGACCGACGGCAATCTGGTCCGAGTCGAAGGCGACCTCCAGCAGGCCAACGGGATCATCGGCACCCCGGACGGCAAAACGCTCTATGTCGCCGATATCAAGGCCGGCAAGACCTGGAAATACAACATCCAGCCGGATGGCAGCCTGACGGGCAAGCGGCTATTCTGCGACCTCGGTTCCGACGGCATGACCATCGACACTTGCGGCAATGTCTATCTGACCGGCAACGGCGTGACGGTTTTTAACCCCGAAGGCCGGAAAATCGCCAATATTCCCATCCTCCAGCAGCGCTGGACGGCCAATGTCACCTTCGGCGGAAAAGACCGCAAAACCCTGTTCATCACCGCTGGAACCGGACTTTATGCCTTGAAAATGAACGTCTGCGGGGTACAATAGCCCCGCCATCAGGCAAACCTGGAAATTAGTAAAAAGATAATTTATATCTGGAGTTCAATGTGGATAAGACCCAATTAGTCAAACGCGTCAAAGAAACGGCCTATCTGGAAGGTGATTTCGTGCTGCGCAGCGGCAAACGCAGCAAATATTATATGGATAAGTACCTGTTCGAAACCCAGCCGGATATTCTGAAGGCTTTGGGTCAGGAATTCTGCAAATATCTGACGCCCGATGTCACCCTGATTGCCGGGGCGGAGCTGGGCGGAGTTGCGCTGGCCGCGGCAACCGCCATGGAAGCCGGCAAGCCCTGGATCATCGTTCGCAATAGTAAAAAGGACTACGGCACCAGCAAACTCGTCGAAGGCGTCCTGAAAAAAGGCGACGTTGTCCTGCTGGTTGAAGATATTGCCACCACCGGCGGCCAGGTCCTCGAAGCTGCCAAAGTCATCACTGAAGCCGGTGCCGCCGTTAAAAAAATCGTTGCCGTCATCGACCGCAAACAGGGCGCCCGCGAAAACATCGAAGGCGCAGGCTATGCTTTTGACAGCATCATGACCAAACAGGACTTGGGAATTACAGACTAACCACCGTAACACATTTTATTTCATAGACTTGCAAAATAGGATGCGATTAAAGCGTCCTTTTTTTATGGATATCCTCTGCATAAGGCGAATGATAAACCTTGCATTAAAATAACTTATCATAAACAAGGATTCTTTTTATAACCATTTCGGACCTTCTTATTGCACATATAAATATTTTATTTTTTTGTAAGATTTTGCCATAATAACAGGAATGCTCTATCGAAGGGAGAGGTTCCTTTATTATGGACAACGAAAAACCGAAATCCGAGGAACTGGCCGTTTTCTGGGCCCAGACGCAGCCGGCGATTGCCGGTTTCATCTATTCCCTCGTCTCCAATTTCCAGGACGCCGACGATATTCTCCAGAATGTCGCGGTGATTACAGTGGAAAAATTCAGCGAATTTGACCGAAGTAAGTCCTTTATTGCCTGGGCTAACGGCATTGCCAAAAATCTCATCCTGAAATATTACTCCCAGCGGCGAAAATCGCAGATTGCCCTCGACGAACAGGCCATCCAGGCCATCGCCGAGGTTTATGAAAAAGAATTCAGCCGAATCGAACATCAAAAAGAACAACAGCGAACCGC
>JAFGQP010000350.1 GCA_016935635.1 Sedimentisphaerales bacterium | reverse complement strand
ACCGGTGGTCAGATGCACATCCGGGGCGGCCGTTCGAGCGAAATCGCATACTGGGTAGACGGTGTATCCACAACAGATGTATTCAACGGGTCGAGCGGAGTAACAGTGGAGAATTCCGCTATCCAGGAGCTACAGGTGGTGAGCGGTACATTCAATGCAGAATACGGGCAGGCAATGTCGGGTATCGTTAAAGTCATCACAAAGGATGGCGGGAATAAGCTCACCGGCGAAATCTCAGGTTATGTAGGAGACTACATGAGCTCGGATCCGGCTTTCAGTCTGCTCAAGCGTGTGAATGTCGTCAAAGATGTCTCTGGAACCCAGCATGCTGTTGGCGTGCTTGAAAATCCGTTGAAAAAATTCAATCCAATCTACAATATGGAATACAACCTCAGCGGCCCGGTTCCATACACAAACAGCAGGCTGACCTTTTTCACCAATGGCCGTTTCATTTCAAATGAAGGCTACCTTTACGGCCGAAGATGGTTCACGCCGTACGGTAATGCAGGTGATAGTTCATTTGTGTCGATGAATCCGTACGAACGAATCTCTGCTCATGGCAAGTTGAGTTTCAGAATCACCAACAATCTCATTGCCAAATACAATGTCTTTCTGAACAACTGGAAGAATGACAAAACATATTCTAAGGAATTCACCTATGCTCCGGACGGAGTGGCCATGCAGAAGGGATACGGATTTACTCATATCTTTGAACTGAACCACATGCTGTCTTCCAAGACATTCTATGAACTCCGGATCAACCGCTTTTACAGTGAATACAACAGATACGTGTATGAGAATCCGTATGCAAAGCCGAATTACTTTGTCCATGTGGAAGCTGACACCATTGCCGGCCTGCCGGGTTTCGATTTCGATCTGAATGCAGCCGATGGCCAGATCCAATTGGAGGCGATCCGGTCCGCCCGACGGACTTATTATTTCATTCCCGATCCCAATGGTCCCCTCGGGTACGTCAGCCCTGATTCCAATTCTGCACCGACCGGCTACAGCTATAATAACGGCGGAAATTCCATGGACCATTACGAGCGAAGCACGGCTTACTGGGTTGGCAAGTTTGACCTGACCAGCCAGATCAACAAAATCCATCAAATTAAAACCGGCTTCGAAGCGCGGTTTCATGACCTCAAGCTCAATTCCTATACGATCATACCCAAAACCGTTTCAGGAAAAAGCGAGGCCATCATCCCCTTCGAACCGGATGTACCGGGCATCTCAAGCGTACAGCGGAAGGTCTACACACGGAAACCCTTCGAGTTTTCGGCATACCTTCAGGACAAGATCGAGCTGAGAGATCTGGTCGTTAACATTGGTATCCGGTTCGATTACTTCGATTCCAGAGGTGTGGTTCCTGCCGATCTTACAGACCCGAGTATTTACACGCCTATGAAACCGGAACATATTTACAAAAATCCGGACGCACCCGATTCACTTCTGATACCCTTAACCGTCGCCGAGCGAAGGGCCATCATGGAGAAAGATGCCGAAACTACGTATGCGGTCAGCCCGCGGTTGGGATTGTCCTTTCCGATCACGGACAGAGGTGTCATCCATTTTTCCTACGGCCATTTTTTCCAGATTCCGGATTTCCAGTACCTCTACAGCAGCCCCGACTTTAATCTGGGACTGGGCGGCGGCAACTTTACCCTGTCGAATGCAGAGCTCAAGCCTCAGCGAACCATCCAGTATGAAATCGGCCTTCAGCAGCAGCTGACCGAGGATCTGGGTGTGGATGTGTCTCTGTTCTACCGCGACGTACGAGACTGGGTGGGCCAGACACCGCTGCAGGAGACCTATAATCCTGCGGTCAAATACGTTATGTTCATGAACCTGGATTACGAAAACGTACGCGGGATCACTGTCAAACTCGAGAAGCGGATGACGAACAACCTGTCGGTGAGGGTGGATTACACGTATCAGAAGGCAGAGGGCACCTATACAAGCCCCACCGATGCCTACACCGCTTACACCAACCATCAGCAGAAGCGGCTCGCGCTTATGCCGATGGGATTCGATCAGCCACACACACTGAACGCTTTGATTCGGTATCATGCGGGCCGGTGGATGATTTCGGCGATCGGTCAGCTTACCAGTGGAACGCCGTACACCCCTGCGAATCGCAAGGGTGAGGTCATCGGGGCCGTTGAGGCAATCGGACTCGCCTATAACAGTGAGTATACTCCAACCCGGCGGAACGTCGACCTGACTGTAAACCGCGAATTTTTGGTTGGGGGACTGAGGATGAACGCTTTCATCAATGTATACAACCTCTTCGATTTCCGTGACGCGCTGTCCGTGTATGGGGATACGGGAAAGGCAGACGTGACATCGACCATTGATCCTTCAAAACAGGATTATGTCGACTCACGGATAGGCACGGTCGAAGAGTGGGCCAAACAGCCAAGCTGGTATTCGGCGCCGCGTCAGATTCAGGCTGGACTGTCGGTTGGATTTTAAAACGGTAAGGAGCAGACCATGAAACACAATTACACACTCGTTGGCATATTTGTCATGGGTTTGGCACCTATGCTATTGGCCCAATCTGCGATGGAATTTTTGCACGGGGATTTTCAGTACATGAAAAAGGGCCTGCACGCAGGAAACCAAATCCGCACCACCTTCTTCAATGACGGTACTTACGGAACAAACAACGCCAATCCGAGTTGGTCGGGCGGTATCCCCGGCGAATGGCCTATCAATTCGGGCCATGAATGGCTTATTGATGGAAATGTATGGGTCGCTTCTGAGGTGATCGACGCCAATGGTGAAGTGAAACACATCAGTTCAACGGTTATGAGCAACGGAACTCCCACCACTCCAACGAGTTCCAGCAACTATTCCAGGGGAGATGCTGATCCCCTCACAGGAGAATGGTGGACATTCCTGCCTCTTCCCGGTTTCGCCAGACATCCCGGTGACTCTATCGCTATGAGTAAATGGCCGGCCGCCTGGCCGAAGGCCTGGCCGGACAAATCAGACGATCCGGTCGATCCGGGATGGCCGGGCAAATGGAACGGGTATTTCGGCAGGGATCAGATGAACGCCGACGAGGAGGCGTTTTTCGTAGCCGACGATTACAACAATAGGGAATTCAATTTCTATCCGGACAGCCTCGACCATGACCGAAAGGGTCTGGGCATGCGGATGTGGGTCAGGAGTTTTCAGTGGTCCAACGTGCTGGTGCAAAACGTCCTATTCATGCTTTTCGATATTGAGAACATCGGTACCTATCACCATGACAAGATGGCCTTCGGATACAAGATCGGCAACAACATAGGCTCGACGTCTAGTGCGGGTGATGCGGGCGACGATTGTGGCGCATTTGATCTTGATGAGGACCTGACTTACATGTATGACAATGATGATATCGGCGGCGGCGGCTATACTCCCGTGGGCTATATTGGTTGTGCGTTTTTAGAAAGCCCGGGCAACTCATGGGACGGCATCGACAACGACGGTGACGGTAAGGATGGTCCCGGTCCCAAAATCTCAAAGAATATGTTTGTGTCCAAAATCCTGAATGTCGATGATCCTATCATTCTCATCGACTACAAGACATTTAAACGCTCCAAGACCACCATGCCGAATGATACAATCGAAGTTCAATACGAAGATCTGGTTTTCAAATTCTGGCCGGGAAAAGAGGTCGAGGAAATACAGAACAATCTCGTGGACGACAACCTGAACGGAATTATAGACGAAAACAACAGCACAGAATATGGGACACCTCCGAATTATAAATACCGTTACCTGTATGACAAATTAAAATACATCGATTACTTCACGGGAGAAGGTCTGCAAAACCCGCTTATTGACGAGCGCCGCGACGACGGCATCGACAATGACGGCGACTGGAATGCCGCACTGGACGACCTCGGTCAGGACGGCGCACCGTTTACCCACGATCCGGGTGAAGGAGATGGAATTCCGACCTACGGTGAGCCCCATTTCGATAAAACGGACATCGATGAAACGGACATGCTGGGCCTGACAAGTTTCAATCTATACGAATGGCCGACGTTCTGCCAGGATGACGATGAGGCCGTCTGGGAAAAATTACGACCTGGCAAGCTCGACGCTTCGATGATCAATGCCAACGTAGAGCTGTTATGGGGCTGCGGGTATTTCCCCATGATGCCAGACGATATCCAGCGCTTCTCCATCGGTCTGGTACTCGCATATACTCGAAGCGAACTCCTGACCAACAAGCATTGGATGAACGTCGGTTACACCGAAAACTATAACTTTTGCCGGGCGCCGTTCATTCCAAATCTGAACGCTGTGGTCGGAGACAAACGCGTCACGCTGTTTTGGGACGACTGGGCGGAGCAAACGGTCGATCCCATAACTGGAAACGATTTCGAAGGATACCGGATCTACCGTTCCACCGATCCTGCCTGGAAAGACATGATACCGATCACCTCCGGAGAAGGAGAGGTAATTTACCGCAAACCCATGGCCCAGTTCGATTTGGATAACGATATCAAGGGGTACGCCGAGGTTTCCTTGAAGGGAGTGCAATTCAATCTTGGGACCGACAGCGGAATCCGGCATTCCTGGACGGATACTACAGTTGTTAATGGGTTCAAATACTATTACGCTGTCACCTCCTACGACCATGGGGATGTCGAAAAACAGATTCCACCCACCGAATGCACAAAATTCATCTCCATCGGCCAGAATGGGGAGGTTCTGGAGAAGGGACCCAACGTAGTAGTGGTACGTCCGGAAGCTCCAACCGCGGGTTTCACGCCGGGCCATATCGATAGCCTGCATCGCCTGCCGGGAAGTACGACCTCGGGTGACATTTCGCTGACCCTGGTCAATCCAGCTGATGTCAAGGACGGTCACATTTACCAAATCACATTCGAGGACTCTCAGAAGGTCGCTGACTACGCGCCCGATACACTGTATACCAAAAATATGAACCTTATCGATGTCACAAATCCGGATTCGCCTGACACCCTGGTCAACCGATGGAAGATGGACAGCCTGGAGGTCGAGCTGCCAATGATCGACGGATTCGAGTTGCTATTGCGCAATGAGCCCTCGCTTTCGATCATCGAGACCAAGACGGGATTTAACAACAAAGGCATTTTCCTTGTGAGCATCGCTCCATATTTCTACCATTTAGAAAAAGAATGCCCGATATCCCGTGACTTGGACATCATTTTCGGCGACAGCGCCTCAGTGCTTGACAGGTCGGTCTCCTGCATTCGGAAAGGTAAACCACTGACAGCCGTGGATGTCAATTTCACTGTGCTTGACGCGACAACCGGGCAAAAAGTGCCTTTTGGCTTTCACAACTACGATGGGAACGACGGCTATTTTTCCCGCACGAAAACCAGGCAGGATGAAATCGTCATTCTAAATTCTTCATCCAGGGATGACACGCTGCGTTCCAGCCTGGCCATTTACCTGCAACGGACCCAGGACGATTCAGTCTACCGCAATCCCGGATTCGGCGATACACTACGAATCCGGATGCTTAAACCCTTCCTGTCGCACGACTCGTTCAAATTTACCATGCGTGCAGAATCCATGGATTTATCAGTTGCCAAGTCGTCAATGGACAAAATTAAGGTGGTACCGAATCCCTATATTGTAGCGAACGGCTGGGAACCGGCCAATCCATATTCTGACGGACGGGGTGAGCGCCAGTTGCACTTCACCCATCTTCCGCCGGTTTGCACAATCCGCATCTTCAATGTCAGCGGCCAGCTGGTAGCGACGCTGAATCACGACACGCCGAGCTGGAATGATGGCACAGAAATATGGAATATGCTTTCCAAGGATCAGCTGGATATTTCATATGGTGTGTATGTGTATCACGTCGACGCAGGCAAACTGGGAACCAAGATTGGCAAATTCGCGGTGATCAAGTGAGAAGCTTGGAACGGGGTTTGGTGAAACGGGCCCTGTCTCAAGGAAACAATAAGGAGACTGGACGATGAGAAAAGCATTGAACATCCTGTTGGTGATCGCCGTGGCGGCCGGGCTCGATGCAAAGCAAGTCACGAAGACCGGGACGACGGCGGCGACATTTTTAAAAGTGGATACTGGCGCGCGCGCTGTGGGGATAGGCAGCGCCTATGTTTCCGTGGTTGATGACGCCACGGCGATGTATTGGAATCCGGCCGGATTGGCACGGATCAAAGGGAACGAAGCCGTGTTCAGCCATGCCAAGTGGATCGCGGACATCGGCATGAGCTACGCGGGTGTGGCTGTCAATCTGGGCAATCTGGGCAACGTTGGCATGGGGGGACAGTTCGAGACCATGGACGAAATGGAGCGAACGACAATTCTGCAGCCCGATGGAACCGGAGAGATGTTCGACGCGGGAAGCTATGCTATCTGTTTATCCTACGCCAGGAATTTAACGGATCGGTTTTCCTTTGGGATGTCCGCAAAATTCATTCATGAACGGATTTATCACTCCACGGCAAATGGTGCTGCGCTGGATATCGGGGTGTTGTTCGATACGCAATTACATGGGATGAAGATCGGTATGAGCATCACAAATTACGGCACCAAGATGCGGATTGGGGGACGGGACGTGCAGACTCAGATAGATCCGGATCCAACCGTATCGGGGAACAATGAGAATATAACGGCTTACATGAAGACGGATGCCTTCGAGCTTCCACTCTTGTTCCGGATCGGGATTTCATTGGATGTGCTGAAGGGAAAGGGGAATAGTAACCTGATACTGGCAATGGATGCGATGCATCCCAACGATAATGTTGAATCTTTGAACGTCGGCATTGAATATGCATTCAACAATATAATATTCCTGAGGGCAGGCCATTCCAATCTTGGATCGCACAAAGAAAAAAAGCAGGTTATTGAGCAATTACCTGATGGATACTTTGAGAAAATTGTGAGTGAAAGCAAATTTGGAACCGCTGAAGGATACGAGGGCGGTCTCAGTTTGGGAGCTGGATTGAAATATGCTCTCTCCGGCGTAGAAATAAGTTTCGATTATGCCTATCGTGATTTCGGCGTATTGAATGACATTCAAAAATTCACAATTGGATTGGGATTTTAATCCCGTCCGGGTTTTTCAACTATTTTCTCACCCGGCCATCCCCTAAACACCCAATCAGGATGGCCGGATGTCAGAATAACGTGGCTTTCGGATTTTTTTTACAATAAAACAACGGAATCCGAAAGCCTTTTTGTTTTGGATCTCTATGACGTAAAATTCGACGGCAGGGATGTATGTTTTTGTCCAATGAATCATCCCTAATAAGTCTTTAAATTTATTATAAATAATACATTGATATTATAAAATGAATGCTTAAATTACCTGTAATTCCAATAATAATATAAGAATCTGGTAATTTATGCACCCTAAAAAATCATATCGAAACATCCTATTTTCACTGCCAGACTCGATCATGCTTTGGATTTAAAACACCCACAGTGCAAATTATACATTTAATTAGTCGATCGTTCTCTAAAAAATGCCAATACCCGCGTATTATACGTCAATAGGAAATTCAGGAATTGGTAAATTTTAAATTACATCAGTTATTTATCACTTTTCAGGAGAATTGAAATGAAAAAAAGAATCATCAAATCAATCATCGGAACAGTAGTTCTTCTTCTATTAAACGCATCTTTATTGCTCTCTCAAACAATGACAATCAGCGCCGGCAACAATCAGATTATCAATTGGGAAAAGACGCATTCCGCCCAGCTTAAAGGGAGCGTTTCTCCGGCTGAAACAACAGTTGAATGGACGTGCCCTCAAAATTCAGAAGTCGTATTTCAGGATGCATTAAATCCTGTAACAGAAGCGACGTTTCCGCGTCCCGGTTACTATTTATTATTTCTTTCCAGTATCAGTGAAAACTCGATATTCAGCACCGTCATTGTAAACGTTTTTAAACCCAATTCATATAAAGAAAGACTTACTGATCTTATACATTTAATGACAGTCGATGAAAAAATTAAACAATTAACCAATCAATCCGATGCCATTCCCCGATTAGGAATTTCTGAATATAACTATTGGAGTGAAGCATTGCATGGCGTGCTCGCAAGCGGTGCCACTTCCTTTCCACAGGCCGTGGCGATGGGTTCGACATGGGATCCCGGTCTTGTACATCGCGTTGGTACAGCCATATCCGATGAGGCGCGAGTGTTGAATGTGACTCGGGGTAAGGGTTTGACTTATTGGAGTCCGACGATTAATATTGCCCGTGACCCGCGCTGGGGCCGAAATGAAGAATCCTATAGCGAAGATCCTTATCTCCTGTCCCGTATGGGTGTGGCATTTGTTAAAGGTATGCAGGGTGACGATCCTTATTATTTGAAAACTGTTTCGACACCCAAACACTTTATCGCAAATAATGAAGAAGAACGCCGCCATACCGGATCGTCCGATGTGGATATGCGCAGCCTGTACGAATATTATTTGCCGGCATTTCATTCGGCCGTTGTTGAAGGCAAAGCCTATTCTATCATGGGCGCATATAATGAATTGAATCATGTGCCCTGCAATGCAAATATGTTTTTATTAAATGACCTGTTGAGGCGAAAATGGGGGTTTCAAGGGTATGTTGTCTCCGACTGCGGTGGTATTTCTGATATGTTATACGGTCATCATTTTTTCAAAACGGGCGCCGAAGCTGTGTCACGAAGCATCCTTGCCGGCTGCGATCTGAACTGCGGTGTGGCCTATCGCCAATACTTGCAGAAGGCGCTTGATGAAGGATTATTGGAAGTGAAAGATCTCGATCGTGCATTGGAACGTGTACTTTCGGCACGGTTTAGGCTCGGTGAATTCGATCCCGCCGAAGAAGTACCGTACAGTTCAATAACAGAAGATAAACTTGACAGCAAAGAAAATCGCGATCTTGCACTTGAAGCTGCACAGAAGTCAATCGTGCTTCTTAAAAATGAGGGGGCATTGCCTTTAAAGAAAAAGTTAATAAAATCAATCGCGGTTATTGGTCCCAATGCGGCTGAAGCACAACTGGGCATTTACAGCGGTTGGCCTAATGTGCTGATCAGTCCTCTTGATGGAATTAAAGCGAAAGCCGATGCTCTTGGCATAAAAGTAGAGTATACAATGGGATGTACGATCAGCGAAGAACTTTTAAAACCCGTAGAAGCCCAATATTTCGGAAAAATTGAAGGATCCGATAAGACCGGCATGACGGGTGAATATTTTGCTAACATGGGTTTAGAGGGCAAGCCTGTCGCTGAACGCATCGATTCTGAAGTCAATTTTAATTTTGGAACCGGTTCCCCTGCTCCCGGTATGCCGGAAGATCAGTTTTCCATCCGGTGGAAAGGTAAAATCATCCCTCCTGATACGATCCGTTATATAGGCACCAGTACTGATGATGGTGCCCGCCTTTATGTCGACGGCAAATTAATCATTGATGACTGGACTGAACATGCTGAGAAACAGAATACGGCGTCAATTGAACTATTGCCCGGCAAAGAATACGAAGTTGAATTCCAAATGTTTGATAATGGCTTAGGGGCATCTGCAAGGCTAATTTGGGATCTGGACCTGATAGATTTCAGACCAGTAAGAAAAATCGCTGCCAAAAATGATGTTGTTATTCTTGTTGTGGGAACCGCTCCCGGCATTTCTCAGGAAGAGCTGGACCGGTCTGAAATCGAACTGCCTCAGGTTCAAAGAGATTTAATTACCGAAGTCGCATCCGTTAATCCCAATATTATTCTGGTACTTATAAATGGAGGCCCCATTGCTCTGGCAGGAATTGAAAACGATGCTGAGGCAATTGTTGAAGCATGGTATCCGGGAGAATTTGGCGGAAAGGCAATTGCCGATGTGTTATTCGGCGATGTGAATCCGGGCGGCAAACTTCCTGAAACATTCTATGCATCGACCGGGCAGCTTCCCCCTTTTTCTGACTATGATCTGATTAACCATCCGCGCACATATATGTATTTTGATGAACCTGTTTTATTTCCCTTCGGGCATGGGCTCTCATATACGCAATTCGAATATAGCAATTTAAAACTCGGCTCTGATAAAATTGAAGAAGATGGCGAGCTCATCATGCAATTTACCATACAAAATACCGGTAAAATGAAAGGCGATGAAGTGGCTCAAATTTATGTCCATCATATTGATTCGTCTATTAAAGAACCTATCAATCAACTAAAACGTTTTCAAAGAATCACACTGACACCAGGAGAGAGCAAAACACTCACATTTAAAATACCGGCCTCTGAATTTTCGTTTTACGACACCCAGACAAACGCTTTTAAAACAGAACCGGGGACATGGGAAATTCAAATCGGCAGCTCATCCAAAGATAGTCGTTTGAAAAAAACGTTTACTATTCGGAGATAAATCATGAAAATGAGATATCAGAAGAATGAATTTATATATCAATATCATTCCTGTCATCCCAATCACAATATCATGCGAAAAGTGCTCGCACATTTTGGCATCATGGTTTGTGCCTTCATACCCGTACTCGCACAAACCATAGCGAAAAATACAGACAGTGTTTTCAGGGAACGCATATCCGTCAATGAAGACTGGCGCTTCTATAAGGTTGGTTCTGCTGAAGAGGCGGACGACCTGATCTATGATGTGCGGCCGGACGTCAAGGACAGCAAGGAAAACAAACCTGCAGATTCTGAACCCACGGAAGCTGAGGATATGGAAGCTGTCCGGAGGGTGCTCAAGCCCTGGATTCTGCCCACCGGTAATGACTTTATTAAAAATCCTGCCAAACGGCATGTCCGTCCCGAAGGCAATCCCGGCAGGAATTTTCCGTTTGTTCAGAGCGATTTTGATGACAGTTCATGGGAAAGGATCAATCTTCCCCATGACTGGGCGATTAAGGGACCTTTTATGCAGGGATGGGATGTTGAGGTGGGTGGCGGTATGGGTCGTCTGCCCAGTCCCGGAGTCGCCTGGTACCGGAAGAAGCTTAACATTCCGGCATCGGATGCGGGCAAATGCATCTTCCTAGATGTGGATGGTGCCATGTCTTATGCCATGGTTTGGATGAACGGCAACCTGGCCGGCGGCTGGCCCTTTGGCTATGCTTCCTGGCGGGTGGATCTGACACCCTATGTTGCACCCGGTGGTGAGAATCAGCTGGCAATCCGGCTGGACAATCCGGCTGAATCGTCACGATGGTACCCCGGCGGCGGCATCTATCGCAATGTCTGGCTGACGAAAACCTCTCCCCTGCATATCGGTCAGTGGGGCACTTTCGTGACGACACACGATGTTTCCGGGGATTCTGCCGTAATCGACTTCAAGGCGACCATTGACAATGAGTCTGATGAAAAGGCGACCGTTCGGGTGATGACACAGATTTTCAGCTTGAACGCTGACGGTCATAAAACAGGCGAAGCACTGACGGCTTTAGCGCCCGTGGAAACGCTGGTTGAGGCAGGAAAGACGGCCTGCATCGAAATGTCTGCAACACTGTATGAACCGAAACTGTGGGGACCGCCCCCCACACAGGTTCCCAACCGATATGTGGCGGTGACGACCCTGTGGCAGAATAGCAAGCCTGTCGATCAATACGAGACGCACTTTGGTATCCGCTCATTACGTTTCGAACCGGACTCAGGCCTGTTCGTCAATGAAGAACTCATTAAAATCAAAGGTGTGAACCAGCATCATGACCTCGGCGCACTGGGTGCCGCATTCAGCATGCGTGCAGCCGAGCGTCAGCTGGAGATACTCCGCGAGATGGGATGCAACGCGATTCGAACAGCGCACAATCCGCCCGCTCCGGAGTTACTCGAACTGACGGACCGGATGGGTTTTCTTGTGATGGATGAAGCCTTTGATGTCTGGCAGCGTAAAAAAACACCGTTCGACTTTCATCTCATTTTTCCGGACTGGCATGAGCAGGATCTGCGCGCCCTTGTCCGGCGGGACAGAAACCATCCCTCGGTTATCCTGTGGAGCTTTGGCAATGAAGTCGGCGAGCAATATACCGGTGAAAAGGGTGCGCACCTGGCAAAGCGTCTGCATGACATTATCAAAGAAGAAGATCCCACCCGTCCGACGACCAGCGCCATGAACTGGGCCAAGCCGGACATGCCTTTTTCTGAGGTTATGGATGTCATCAGTCTGAATTATCAGGGTCAGGGCATCCGTCAGTCACCTGAATTTGAAGGAACCAACCTCATCCGCACCAAACCCCAGTTCCCCGCGTTCCACGCTCAATTCCCGGATAAAGTCATTCTCAGCAGCGAAACGGCCTCCGCGTTCAGCAGCCGCGGCATCTATCTGTTCCCTGTCGTGCAAAAGATCAGTGATATCGTCCGGGATGGCAGAGGCGGCGATTCCCGTATACAGCATGTAAGTGCTTACGAACTCCATGCTGTGGATTTTGGTGCTTCTGCAGATAAGGTCTTCCGTTCGATTGAACAGAATCCATTCGTAGCCGGTGAATTTGTCTGGACCGGCTGGGATTATCTCGGGGAACCCACCCCTTACTATGGCGCCCGAAGTTCGTATTGCGGAATGATTGATCTGGCCGGTTTTAAAAAGGACCGTTTCTACCTGTATCAGGCGCACTGGCGGCCGGACCTGCCCATGGCGCACATCCTGCCGCACTGGAACTGGCCGGAACGGATCGGTGAAATCACGCCGGTGCATGTGTTTACTTCAGGCGATGAGGCCGAACTCTTTCTCAACGGCCGGTCCCTGGGCCGGAAAAAGAAAGGGCCCTGCGAATACCGGCTTCGCTGGGATGACGTGAAATACGAACCGGGAGAACTGAAGGTCGTGGCATACAGAAACGGAGAAAAGTGGGCAGAAAAAATTGTAAAAACAACGGGAAAATCCACCCGGCTGGAGGCAATCGCAGACCGCGAGGAGATATGCGGAGACGGGAAAGACCTGGCATTTATCACTGTCCGGGTAACCGACAAAAATGGTCTGACAGTTCAAACCGCGAATAATCCGATGACATTTGAGATCGAGGGCCCCGGTGAGATAATAGCGACAGACAATGGTGATCCCACCAACTTTATACCCTTCCCCTCACATGAACGCGAGGCATTCAGCGGTCTGGCTCTGGTGATCATCCGCTCGAAATCTGATGATCCGGGACCGATAACGGTTACGGCAAAATCACCGGGACTCAAAGGAACCCGGGTGGTTGTCACAAGCAAAAACAAAAAACACGAATAAAATCCATTCAATAGAACCCTGACGGACGGATAACGAAAAAATGATAAAAAATATTGATGCTAAATGGAAGGAACGGACATGAAAACATTATTTTTTAACAGCTTCCTTTGCGGTGTTTTATTCTTCAGCAGCATTTATGGACAAAACAGGCTGTATACAAACACATTTCCCCTGGGTGATGTCACCTTACTGGATGGCCCTTTTAAGCATGCATGCGATCTGAATATTCAAACCCTTCTTCAATACGATGTGGACCGGCTACTGGCGACTTATCTTATTGAAGCCGGCCTCACGCCGAAAGGGGCACTTTTTCCGAACTGGAGCGGACTGGACGGGCACGTCGGCGGACACTATTTATCGGCGCTGGCGATCCATTATGCGGCTACGGGCAATTCCGATTGTTTAGAGCGTATGGAATATATGATATCGGAACTGAAAACCTGTCAGGATTCAAACACAGTCAGATATCCGGACTGGGGTGCGGGTTATGTCGGGGGGGTTCCCGACAGCGATCAAATATGGTCCACATTAAAAGCAGGAGATTTTACTGCATACAGGCAGGCCTGGGTGCCATGGTATAACATTCATAAAATGTATGCCGGACTCAGGGATGCCTGGCTGTACGGAGGGAATGAAGAAGCCGGAACGATCTTTCTGAAATTCTGTGACTGGGGCATCAACATGACTTCTGCTCTGACCGACAGCCAGATGGAAACCATGCTCGATACCGAGCATGGGGGCATGAACGAGGTTTTTGCCGATGCATATCAGATGACCGGGGATGAGAAGTATCTGACGGCTGCGAAGCGGTTCTCGCATAAATATCTGCTTGATGCAATGGCATCGGGCAACGATAATCTGGATAATCTGCATGCGAACACACAGGTTCCCAAGGCCGTTGGATTTCAGCGAATCGCAGAGCTTTGCAGCGATAACACCTATATTGATGCCGCCAGATTTTTCTGGGAAACAGTGACGGGTAACCGCAGCCTGGCATTTGGCGGAAACAGCAGAAGAGAGCATTTTCCAAGTGCGGCTGACTGCGGTGATTATGTCGATGAGGTTCAGGGTCCCGAATCCTGCAATACCCATAATATGCTTAAATTAACCGAGGATTTGTTCAGGCAAAATCCACTGGCAAAATATGCCGATTTCTATGAACGGGCATTATATAATCATATCCTGTCGACCCAGCACCCCGAGCATGGCGGTTACGTTTATTTCACCCCCGCACGTCCCGGTCATTACCGGGTTTATTCGGCTCCGAATCAGGCCATGTGGTGCTGCGTGGGCACCGGTATGGAAAACCACGGGAAGTACGGACAGTTTATCTATACGCATCGGAATGATTCTCTGTTTATCAATCTCTTCATCGCCTCAGAACTGGACTGGAAGGAAAAAGCCGTAAAAATGACGCAGGAGACGGATTTTCCAAATGAAGAAAAAACCAGACTGACCATAACCGAAGGATCATCCCCGTTTAAATTGATGATTCGCTATCCGGCATGGGTCGCTTCCGATTCTTTAAAGGTGACTGTCAATGGCGACAAGTACCCCTATTCGGCAGATCCTTCTTCCTATATCCAAATTGACAGGCCATGGACAGCCGGCGATGTCGTGGAGATTATTCTCCCCATGCATACGCGATTGGAGCCGCTAATTAATGTGCCTGAGTATGTTGCCTTTATGCATGGTCCCATCCTGTTAGGGGCAAGAACAAATGATGAATATTTAACAGGATTAATCGCTGATGACAGCCGCTGGGGGCATATTGCCAGCGGACCCGTGCTTCCTCTTGATGAGGCGCCGATTATTGTTGAAAATGACCGTTCCGATATTACGGATAAGCTGGCACCGGTAGAAGGCAAGCACTTGACCTTTGCCGTTTCTGAACTGAACATTGTGAATTCACAAAATATCCAGCTGGAGCCATTCTACAATATTCATGATTCCAGATATATGATGTACTGGATGGCTTTAACAGATACTCAATACAAGGCATATATCGAATCTCTTGGTGAAAACGATAATTTGAGTGAGCGTACCATTGATTCTGTGGCAACTGGTGAAAACCAATCTGAACTCGAACATGCAATGCAAAAGTCAAATTCTTATTCAGGGACTCATATGGGCGAATCCTGGCGGGATGCCCGGAACGGAGGTTATTTCAGTTATAACCTGGCAACGAATGGAGAAACCGGTTTATATTTAATGGTGCGTTATTGGGGAAATGAATATGGAAACAGAACATTTGATATTCTCATCAATGACGAAAAATTAAAAACTGTGAATATATCCGGGGTATGGAATGTGATGGATTTTAAGAATATGGAGTATCGAATTCTTAAATCCATGCTTTCAGGCAAAGATACCATTCGGGTGAAATTTCAGGCACCGTCAAACGGCTATGCAGGCGGCGTTTTTTATATTCGTTTGCTCAGGCGGGAGGGTGCAACAGCTATAAAAAGGAAGAGGATAAATCAACCCTGCTTTTTTGAACTGCATCAAAATTATCCCAATCCCTTTAATCCTAAAACAACGATTGGATTTGCTTTACCAAAAGCCTGTGATGTCAAACTTGAAGTCTGTGATATCGCCGGCAGGCGGGTGGCGACACTAATTAATGACGAGTTAGAGGCTGGTGATCATACTGTTGACTTTCATGTTTCAAATCTTGCTTCAGGCATCTATTTTTATTTATTAAAAGCCGGAGATTTTTCAAGTGTTAAAAAATTTATATTTATTAAATAGCAGGACAGTCTGGATTCATGCAATGAATGATAATAAACATAAAGTAAATATTCACTTATTAATATGAAGGAATCGCCATGAAAAATTTACAATTGAACGTCATTCTTTGCATAATTTTGCTTTTCAGCAATATTCATGCACAGAATGAAGCGATCATCGACCTGGACAACACTCACCAGTTGATCAGGGGGTTCGGTGCCTGTAACATTCTTCAATGGCGGCCTGATATGACCCGTTCTGAAATTGAAACCGCTTTCGGTACAGGCGACGGTCAGCTTGGATTTACGATTCTTAGATTACGCATTCAACCTGACAGTGATCAGTGGATCACAAACGTATCGACAGCAGAGAAAGCGTATAACATGGGTGTCACCATTATTGCCGCTCCCTGGAATCCTCCGGAAGAAATGCTTGATCCCGATTCTGACAGTAGAAGGCTCTCTGAGGACTGGTATTTCGATTATGTGGATCACCTTAATGATTTTATTTATTTTATGGAAGATTATGATGTGCCGATATATGCAGTATCTGTTCAAAACGAACCCGATTACGGAGACTGGACCCGGTGGACAGCAGGAGAAATGCTGACATTCATGAGGGACTGCGCTTCTGAAATTGACACCAGAGTCATGGCGCCGGAGTCCTTTCAATTCAGGCGTTCCTATTCTGATCCGATCCTGAATGACTCTGCGGCCTGTGCCAATCTGGACATTCTTGGCGGACATATCTATGGAGGCGGCACGACCCCATATCCTCTGGCAGAAAGTAAGGGAAAAGAGATCTGGATGACCGAGCATTATACAGACAGTCAAAATTCCGGCAACCTGTGGCCGATGGCTCTGGACGTTGGAACAGATATTCACAGAGTCATGAATGCGGGGATGAGTGCCTATGTCTGGTGGTATATCGTACGTTACTACGGGCCCATCAGTGACGGAACCATGGATAGCGGCAACAAAGGTGAGATTACAAAGCGGGGTTACATTATGTCGCAATACGCCAGATTTATTCGCCCGGGCTTTTATCGGATTGAATGCAACAGTCAGCCGCAAAGCGGGGTATCCATGACTGCCTATAAAAACGAGTCGGGCTCAAAAATTGTGATTGTTGCAGTGAATGTCTCCTCGCTGACAAAAAATCAGACACTGACGATCCAAAACAGAGAGGTTGAAGCGTTTACACCCTATGTGACATCAGAAACAAAAAATTGTAAGCTGGAAAATGACATTCCGGCATCCACAGGCAGTTTCAGCGTTACCCTTGACGGACAAAGTGTCACAACTTTCGTATCGAGTGGCGATGTAACCGCCGTTGAAAAGGTGTCATCTGCTCCGGCCACCTTCAGGCTGTATCAAAATTATCCCAATCCGTTTAATCCGTCGACACAAATCCATTTCGAAATTCCTGAAAAATCATTTGTTTCTCTCAAAGTGTATAATATTCTCGGTGAAGAAATAGCTGAACTTGCAGGAAAAGAGTATTTAGCGGGCATGCATTCAGAGATATTCGATGCTTCTCATTTGACGAATGGTACCTATTTATACACATTAAGAACAAATGATTTTATAAGCACCAGAAAATTACTTGTCATGAGATAGATGATGGATTAATCCACTGAAACAGAATCCCAAGACCCTGTATCCGCAGGGCCTTGGGATATGATCTTTATGACAGAATCAAATTGTGATGTTGACTTTTACCAATAAAACTCGAACATCTCTTCAGCAACAATACGACGATCAAAATTCACTTCAGCGGCGGAAAAGCGCCTGCAAACCGAGAATCTCTTTCAGAACACCTGAGCCGTTCTTTAATTTCTTCCGGAAGTGGTGCTGCTGCCTCCGCTCCGGGAAATGACGGCAATAACTGGTAATTACCCAGTTCATCACTCTTGAATATAGGATCTTGATAATTAAGCAGATACCGACTGTTGGCAGAAAATTCCGGGTACAATTTCCGCAAATCCTGAAGGGAATCAAAGGTTAACTGGCATTCCCTGTTCTTTATCGGACTCCACTGTATCAATGATTTGGACAAGTTATCCGAACTGCGGACATACACATTATAATCGAGCTGACTGAGTTGCGGTTTGGTCAGCCTGTCACACAAAGAAGAGGTCTGCCAGGCGACAAACAGGGGGCGGATATAATTTTCATTGACTGCAAGCAAATTATTGATAAATAAATGGCCTTCCCGTTCATCAACATCCGGGCCGGTGCTCGGGTGCCAGCCAAAATGGTCGCCTTCCGCACTTCTTGGTGTCCTGGCAAAAGTGACCGTGCTGTTTATTAGGGTGTTTTGATAAATATGAACATCTGAACTGTTGATGACATAAATACCCTGATCACAATTCACAAATACATTTCCCGCGCAAATCGCTCTCTTTGATATTTCAAAAAAGAATCCATTGTTCGTCGGCCAGAACCGGTTTTTTGAATATTCTCTGGTGATAGAACCTACATTCTGAACCCAGTTGTTGACGAAAATACCATCCACATTACCCACATCATACCAGATACCGCTCGAATAAGGAAGATCGATAACCAGATTATCCGTGCATGTGGCTCGATAGCACTGATTAAAAATTTTCACTGCCGCCGGATAGTAACCGGTAATCTTCTCAATATTATTCTGAGTAAAAATATTCTTTTCCAGTAGCACATCAGCAGAACTCATAATATAAAGACCTTCTGTGCTGGTATGACTCACTTTACAATGCCGGACCGTCAGGCTGTCTCCCCGCAAGTAAGCTGCAACCCTGGAACAGTTGGATATTTCACAGTGCTCCAAAGTCGTGCCGATTACCTCTTTTCCGTGTTCGGATTCATCGGATAAACCATTCGGGTAGGTTCCTTCCACTTCCAGCGCCCGATAGGCATACTGTGTAAACGTAATCCCCCGGATTACCGGTCCCCTGTGATCTGACGTTTTGCCATGGCATTCCCCGGTTATCCGGTTGACAGCGATATTGAAAGCGGTAATCTCAACCAGCCGGTCTGTGGGATCTTCCCCGATAAAAACCTCTCCGGTTTCATAGTTGATATAATATGAATTCCGGTCGACTTCACCTTCCCATCCCGCAGACTGCAGAAATTTTCCATCCACAAACACCATATCATTGTTAAAACGATGCAGCGGAGTATTTTTTCCATGCCGGTTTCGCCGCCACCAATCGTCAGGATTACCGGGGAATAACCGCAGCCAGGTGGTTTTCCATAACCCGTTGTGCAAGTCCTGCCAATCTGTTGCGACAAATGTACCCTTTAAAACCGGCCGCTCGTCTTTGTAGGGCTGGATAATAATGCCCTGGTTTAATAAGAGATGACCGGTGCGATAAGTGCCGCCCCGCATGACGATCGCGTCTCCGGTGACCACCCGTTCAATGGCTTTTTCCAGTGTGGTTGGCTCTGTTAAAATTTCACCCTGATTTTCAGCATCCCCCCCGGGGGCAACATAGTAGATTTTACCGCTTACATCCGGCAAATCATAGATTTTTTTAAGCGGACCATAGGGTCCGCCGGAAGGCTGGGCCTTCAAAGACAACGACCCCAAAAATGTACAAAAAAGAAGGCAGACGGCAGTATGCAACCCAAACCGGTTGACTCTTTTAATGAATTGCAAGCGACATTTTCTTTGTTCCATGTTTCACCTCTTTTTTCACTTTGTCTTTATTTTATAAATATATTACTGAACTTTGGCAAATTTTTCAAAAGGAATAATCTTTCTTTCCCACACACCGGATAGCAAACTATCGTTTCAGAAGGTAACCTTTT
>JAFGQP010000005.1 GCA_016935635.1 Sedimentisphaerales bacterium | reverse complement strand
CTTGCCAGCGATGGGATACGATGTAGTTGGCGCCGGATGAGCGGACTTCGCACCAGATCGAGGTGCCATCCGCCCAGTCCACTTCGTAAGTGACCTGATCGGCGTCCGGGTCAACGGCGGCAAACATGAATGCGATATCCTCCTCGATGGCCGCGGACGATGCTGAGGCTTTTATCGATGGAACCAGAGGGGGCTGATTGTCTGCGGGGGCAAGTGCGTATTCCCAGACGAAATCGTCTCCGAAGGCATCGCATTCGGTGCCGGTCAGCCGCTGTGTCAGGAAATTGAAACGAACCGACCGTGTGCCGGAGGGGATCAGAAGGCCGTCGGGATCGGGCAGCGTCACAGGGAGCCAGTCATGCAAAGCCGGTCCCTGTGTCCAGCCGCTGTCGGAGGCTGTTAAGAGGGTGCTATCGGCATCGAGGTATTCGACGAGGATGCGGCCTTGGTCTTCGTCGGCGCTGCCGAGATAGCCGGATGCTTTAGCGATGACAATGCCGCTGTCAATTTCGGAGGCGAGGAAGGCAAGGTCGATGGTCTGGGTGATTTGGCCGGAAGACGAACGGCCCGGGGTAAAGTAGTAGCTGCCAGACCGTGGGAAGTGCCAGTCCGTTCTGTCGGTGGCCTGCCAGTCGCAGCCGTCGGCGATTATCCAGCCGATCAAATTCGATTCACCAGAGGGATCGGCCAGAAAATTCAGGCCGACATATTCTGTGGCCGTAGTCTGCAGAATGGGAACGAAAGGACCGCCGAGGGCGGTTACTTGCAGATCGGTCAGGGCCTGTCCCCAGATGGCGGCACAGGTGCAATGAATCGGAAAGTCTTCTCCGCTCTCGTCGGCGAACAATAAAAGTGCCGGATCGAGTGCAAATCGTCCGTCCAGCGGCTGGGCGGTGCCTTCCAGCCATTTTACGCCGTTGACATAAATTCTATAGAAGTTCTGATTGCTGACGGAGATTACCACCCGAGACCATGTTTCGCTCGGCAGGGTATTGGCGGTGTAGCCTGTTGCGGAGATGCCGAGTGTCTGATTGGTGGCGATGAAACAATCTCCATCATTGGAGTTGGAGGTGTTGGTCTGGAAGAGGGAGACCCACGTTCCAACGCTGGAGGCCGGGAGTTTGACATCCAGCATGAGGGTCCATTGGTTTACGCCGGTTCCGCCTCCGTTGGCAGCGAGGCCGTGGGTACAACTAAAATAACTGCCAATCCCGTCGGCTACTGCGCCGTCGCCGGAATACAGGCCGGCGACAGCTGTATGGGTTCCTGTTTCGACTAAATCCGAACCGATGGCGCTTTTGCCTACGTCGGCGGGATCATCAAACAGCCATAGACCTTCAGGCTGAGGATAGGTCGCCATGGCAAAACTGCCAAGCATAACGCAGTATAAAAGTGCTGTTTTCAAAATCCCTTCTCCCTAATTAAACACAAAGAACAAACGTTTGTCCTTATACTATACGAAAAAAAGGATTGAATGTCAACAGAATTCAGAGGAGTCTTTATTTTCACGAAAAAGGGTACTCTGTTATTTTTTTAGATAACGGACGCAGGGGCGTATGCGTCGTATTTGGGTGGATGGAACATCGGTTATTTGGCTATGCATTAATTCTTTTAAGATCAGATTTTATGAAAAAACAAACGACACAATGTGATGCGGTGGGGCTGGTGCGAACGATCCTTCAGGACGCCGTGAAAAACGGGGCCAGCGATATCCACTTTGAACCGACCGCCGGAAGTCTGGTGGTTCGATTTCGGCTGGACGGATCGCTTAAAACCATCGAAACGCTGCCTAAAACGGCCAGCGATACGGTGATCAGTCGGCTGAAGGTCTTGGGCGGGCTACTGACATACCGCAACGATATTCCGCAGGAGGGCCGTATCGAGAATGCCGGCGACTGGGCGGAAGGGGCGGCCGGGGCCGTGACGGATATGCGGCTGGCGGTATTTCCGACGATTTATGGCCAGCGGGCGGTGGTTCGGCTGTTTTTTGAGAATGCAGGGCTGATGGAACTGGACAAACTGGGTCTGAGTGTTGCGATTGAAGAGTCGCTTAAGGCATTTGCGGCGGGTAACCAAGGGGTGCTGCTGCTGACCGGGCCGGCCGGCAGCGGAAAAAGCACGACCTTGGGGGCGATGCTGCGGTATATTCTGCAGACGTGTCCGGGAAAGAGTATTGTGGCGCTGGAGGATCCGGTGGAGCGCGGCATCGAAGGGGTGACGCAGGTGCAGATCGAACCGCATGGGGAGTTGACGTTTCCGGTGGCGCTGCGGTCGCTGCTGCGGCAGGATCCGGAAGTGCTGATGCTCGGCGAGATTCGTGATGCGGAAACGGCGAAGATGGTGATTGAGGCGGGACTGACGGGACATCTGCTAATGAGTACCCTGCACAGCGGTTCGTGCAGTGGGGCACTGCTGCGGCTTTTGGAAATGGGGATTGAGCCGTACCAGGTGACGTCGGCGATTTCGGCGATTTTGAATCAGCGGCTGGTGCGGCGGTTGTGCGAAAAATGCAAACGCCGCGATGAATCGGCAGGGCGATATGAGGCGGTCGGGTGTGAGGCGTGTGTGAATACAGGCTATCACGGGCGAATGCTGCTGGCGGAACGTGTGGAACTGGACGGGCCGCTGCGGAAGGCGATCCTCCAGCGGGCCGATCTGGAGACGCTGGACACGCTGCTGGCGGAGCGCGGGCATATGAATCTGGTGCAGGACGGGCGGCGATTGATTGCACAGGGACTGACGACGGAGTCGGAATTGGAACGGGTATGCGGCGGATGCTGATATAAAAGGAATACTCCATGTATAAGCAATTGCGAATTTATTGTTTGATAACGGCGATTTTGGGGGCGTCGGTTTTTGCAGCGAAGATAGAAGCTCTTTGTGACATGTCGCCACAGGTACAGGACTTGGCCAATGTCGGCGAGCAGGATCCGAATGTGCCGCCGGAAGTGCTTGCTGAAGGGGTTATTGCAGTTGAAGCGGCTGCGCCGATGGTGTCGGTAATGTCGGCGGCAACGGAGGTACCTGAGTTTAAGTATCGGCTGATTTATCGGGCAACAGAGTTGATCGACGGCGAATCGTGGAAGCTCTATCAGCAATTTTTTGTTTCCGATCCCAACCATCCGGAGCGTGAACCGGATGCGGCGTTTTTGCGTGAGCAGCTTGCAGTACCGCTCAATGAAATGGACATTGAAAAGGTTGCGACCCATCTGGAAGCCTGTGCCGGCAAGCTTGACCTATTAGAGCAGGCGGTGCGTTGTCGGACAATTGTGTGGCCGCAATTCCAAAAATATCGATTGTCTTCTTCGAGATGGGAGACTTCATTTGATTATAATTCACCTATAGTCCCTGAAAATCTTGTGTTGAAGATCGAAGACATTCCGACACTGCTCAAGCAACTGGACGCGGCGGGGTTGCTGTTTGCGGCCAAGGCACGATATCATGTTGCCCGTGGGGAGTATGAGCAAGCCTGCCGCTGGCTGCGAGCCGGGTTGACACAGGCCCGACAGATGACGAGTAATACCCATGCGATGCTGGCGATGGCAGGGGCGGCCAATGTGGGGCGGGTATTGGGGCAGATCGAGGCATGGATACAGAAGCCGGGGTCGCCGAGTCTGTTCCGTTCTCTGGGTGACCTCCCGCGACCGCTGGTTGCTTTTACCACTATTGATGAGTCAAAACAGTCCGGTGAAATCGGTTCTTCTGATAAACTGGACTATCAACCGGAGATTTTGGCGCAGTCCCCTTTGATGGTGCGCAACATTGAGCGACTGGCTGCGGCGTTGCAGTGTGTCGAAGCGATTCGTCTTCATGCGGCACTCTACGAGGGACGAATTCCAGAATCGCTGACAGAGATTACCGATGTCCGTGTGCCGCTGGATCCGGTGACACGGCAACCATTTATATATGAGCGGCGGGATGAGGTGTTTACGTTGTTTTCGGAAGATAAAGACAATGGACGTCGGGTGGAGATTGAATACCGGGTTATCCGCACACCGCAACCTGATCAGTTCGGGATGCCGGGAATGCCAATGTTTTATTAAAAAGGAATTTCACAATGGCTTTATTTGCGTATCAATCGGTGACAGAATCGGGGCGGCTGATGACGGGGACGGTGGAAGCGTCCGGGCCGGAGCAGGCCGAGCAGATGCTTGTCGAGATGCGGCTGCACGTGAACGCCATTGAAAAAGTGAAGGACAGGCCGCCGCAGACGGCGGTGGGGCGCAACGAATTTCTGCTGTTTAATCAGCAGTTGGCGTCGCTGACGCAGGCGGGGATTCCGCTGGAGCGGGGGTTGCGCGAGCTGGCGGCCGATGCCGGGTCGGGCAAAATGTCCCGACTGATTAATGAGATCACTGACGAGCTGGAACGCGGCGTGCCGCTGGATGAGGCGGTTGAAAAACGCAAGTCCCACTTTCCGCCGCTGTACAGCCAGATTCTCAAGGCAGGGCTTGAGACCGGGCGGCTCAGCGAGATGCTGACCAGTCTGAACCGGCATCTGGAGGTGGAACTTCAGACCCGCCGTATTATTGTTGAATCGGTCTGCTATCCGGCTGTCGTGTTGGTCTTAATGGCGGTGATTTTAACCTTTCTGCTGGTTTTTATCGTGCCGTCTTTTAGCGAGGTTCTCAAGGATATGAGCGACGGCAGGGCTCGTTTGCCGCTTTTGACGCAGGCTGTTCTTGCTTTCTCGAATTACGTCTGGTATTTCTGGGCTGTGATGGGGATTGCGGCGGTTGCGGCGGTGCTGGGGTGGAGCAGTTTATCGGCCTCGGCGGCGGGGCGGCGGATGCGTGAGAATGTCTTTTTGAAAATTCCGCTGGTGGGACGGGTCTATGAGAGCGGCTTGCTGGCCCGACTGGCAGAGGCGATGGCGGTGCTGACGGCGGCGGGGTGTACGCTGCCGCTGACGGTGCGACTGGCGGGACAATCCAGCCGGAGTGAACTGATGAAGCAGGACTGCGAAATGCTGGCCGGACAGATCGAGCAGGGGCAGGGCATCTTTGAGGGCGGCATGGGCTGTCGGCTCATCCCGCGGCTATTTTTGTATGCGACCCAGCTTGCCACGCAGCGTAACGAACTGCACGACAGCCTGATGAATCTGGGGCAGATGTACGCCCAGCAGACCATCGCACGGCAGGGCCGCACACGGGCGCTGCTGATGCCGATGATGATTATATTCGTCGGGGGAATTGTGGGGTTGGTTGTTCTTGCGATGTTTTTACCGATGGTAACCATGATACAGGTGCTGATGTAAGATGATAACGATTTATATTCTGACAGTTGCGATATTTATTGCTTATCTCGTTCTGGCATGGAATAAGCCCGGCTGCGTGACCCTTCTGATGCCGATAACGGTCGGCGTACTTCTGTTTTTGGGGTTTATTCCTACCATAGAGCACCAAGATCCTGATATCTTTTTTATCATTGTCGGAATATTAACATTTCTTCTGACAGTTCTTCTTGTTTATTTAAAGCCACTGCCTGATATTGACGAAGAGCCGTGGTATAAGATCGTTAGTCGTATTCTTTTCACCCTCATCGCCTGTGTTATTTTGCTGGCTTCTTTGACCATAGTCTTTCAGATTTTCGGGCCGGTGCTTTTTGTTTTGTTATTGATCTTCGCGTTTCGATTTAGACAGACGCGGCGGTACAGTCTGGCCCTGAACGTTCTGTCGACAATTTCGACGGCCATGCGTCAAAATCTGCCGCTGCCGATGGCGCTGGAAACCGCCGCATCCGGCCGCAAAGACCCAGCGGCACGTATTTTTCGCCAGACCGCTAAAGGCCTCTGCGAAGGCCGTTTGCTCAGTGAATCACTCAAGCGGGCGTATCGAAGATGT
>JAFGQP010000074.1 GCA_016935635.1 Sedimentisphaerales bacterium | reverse complement strand
TGTTAGCGATGAACTTATCGCACGAAAGGTGGCATGATGTCCATTAAATTCTATTCACTTTTAACCAACTTTATTGGAGGAGAACCTAATTTATTTATTATTCCACGCGGCCAGTGCAATTCGCTGCACCAGCTCTTCGGGTCCGATTCCGGCCTTTCGCGCCGCCATCGGCAGCAGCGAATGACTCGTAAAGCCCGGCAGGGTATTCATCTCCAGCACATACGGCGTTCCATCCTCGGTTACGATAAAATCCGCCCGTCCCAGGTGCCGGCATCCCAGCGACGCAAATACCGTCTCGCCCGCTGCCTGAAGGCGTTTAACCGCCGCCGCATCCGTCAGCGTATCGAACAAGTATTCCGTCGAGTCGTCCTGATACTTGGCGTGATAATCGTAAAACTTCACCTTCGGGCGAATTTCCAGCACCGGCAGCGCCTTGCCTTCCAGCAGCCCCACGGTCATCTCCCGCCCGGCAATAAATTCCTCAATCATGCAGTTGTCGTAGGTGTGCCGGCATCGAATCGCCGCCGCGGCCGCCGCCTGCATGTCGGTATGAATCTCCACTCCGACACTGCTGCCCTGACAAATAGGCTTGATGACCACCCTGGTCGCCCAGCCATCCAGCGCTGCCGCAAGCTGCACTGCCGTATCCGTTTCCTTGACCACAATCTGCTTAGCCAGCGGCAGCCCGGCCTCTGCAAACACACGCTTGGCTGCAATCTTGTCAAATGCCAGCCGGCTGGCCTGCGACCCCGACCCCGTAAACGCCAGCTTCTTTTTCTCGAGGATCGCCTGCAGTTGCCCATCTTCGCCGAATTGCCCGTGCAGTGCCAGGAAAAACACATCGATGGCCTTATCATCGAGGATCGATAAATCCTGCGGATTCAAGTCATGCAGAATCGCCCGGCAACCGCCGCGTGTCAGCGCGTTATAGATATTCTCACCGCTGTGCAGGCTCACGTCCCGTTCTGACCCGACGCCTCCGCAAAGTACGGCGATGTGTAAATCAGTAATGGATTTTATCGTCATTAAAAAATCTATTCCAAAACGTTTCCGTTTTTTTGCCTGTGTTACAGAGCAATCCGCAACATTGTGTGGGCACAGCTCACCCTACGAACTACTGTCTTTGTCATTCCCGCGAAAGCGGGAATCCACGTCTCCGAACTTTCACCATACCTCGATTTCCAGCTCCAGGTCCACATCATACTGGTCACGCACCACATTGCGGATTTTCTCAATCAGCGCCTTGACATCCGCACTGGTGCATCCTTTTTCCGTGGTTATAAAATTGGCATGTTTGGAACTGACCAGCGCGCCGCCGATCTTTTCGCCCTTGAGTCCTGCCCGGTCAATCAGCGCGCCCGCCGACATCCCGCGCGGATTTTTAAATACACATCCGGCATTGCGCATATCCAGCGGCTGCGTATTTTTCTTGTAAATCCAGACTTCCTTGACGGTCTTGAGCAGCTCTTCCGGATCGCCTTCGGACAGTTCCATCCGCGCCTCCAGAATCACCCGCGCCGTAATATTCACATGCCGATAATCAAACACCAGCTCCGGCTTGATCTTCTCGAACACATTGCCGTGCAGGTCCATCGCCAGCACACTCTGCACGCACGTCCCGATATCGCCAAACCGCCCGCCGGCATTCATCTTCACCGCACCGCCGATGGTTCCCGGAATCCCCGCCAGAGCCTCCAGCCCGCCCAGCCCGCGTTTGACCGCGTCCTGAAGCACCCGCTGCAGGTCTGCTGCACCCCCGGCTGCCAGGTTCATCCCGTCAAAGCGGTATTGGTTAAAGCCGTCACCGCATGGCCGAATCACCACCCCGCGAACACCCTCATCGCTGATCAGCAGATTCGATCCATTGCCCAGGATATGCACGGGCAGATTATTCTCATGGCACCGTTTCAGTACCGTCTGAAGCTGTTCGATCGTCGTCGGGCTGACCAGCCAGTCCGCTTTCCCGCCCAGCCGATACCACGTATAGTCCGAAAGCAGGCAGTCTTTTTTAGTTATGTTGTCCAAGCCAGCAAAGATACTCATCTGCAACCTTCCATATTGTGCCCGCACCCATCGTCACGACCAGGTCGCCGGGCTGTACATTCTGTTTCAAGTGGTCAAGAATACCGCCAAAGTCATTCAGAAACAAGGCCTGACTGCCGGTCTTCTGGATCCGCTGCACCAGCGTCTCGGCATTGACCTTGCTCTTGCTCTCGGCGGTGTCCCGGACAAAGTAAATCTCCGGGACTATTGTAATGTCTGCCAGCTTAAAGCTTTCCGCGAAATCATCAAGTAAAAAACGGGTTCGGCTGTACTGGTGCGGCTGAAAAACACACCATAGCCGCTTCGGCAGATACCGCTGACGAATCCCCGCCAGCGACGCCCGTATTTCGGTAGGGTGGTGGGCATAGTCGTCCATCACGGTAATATCCCGCACCTTACCCTTGAACATCAGCCTCCGGTCGGTGCCCGTAAACCCCGGTAATAGCTCGCAGATACGTTGCGGCGGCAGCCCCGCCTCCGCCAGTATCGCCGTCACCGCAAGGGCGTTTTCCACATTGTGCAGCCCCGGCAGCGAGATATGCGTCCTGCCGAACAGCTTGCCGTTATAATAGATATCAAAATGATAAAGTCCATCCACCAAATCCGGATTAATCGCCGTATATTGGCACCCCAGATCCAGGCCGTATGTCACCACCTTGGCATTCAAGCCGGGCCGACGCAGCACGCGAGCCACATTTCGGTCCCGCCCGTTGGCCACCAGCACCCCGCTGGGCCGGATATTCCGCGAAAAGTCCGCAAACGCATCCACAATCTCGTCTTCGTCCCGGTAATAATCAAGATGATCCGCCTCGATATTCAGTATACAGGCGATCTGCGGGTGCAGATTCAGGAAGCTGCGGTCGTATTCGCACGCCTCGGCTACAAACCAGTTGCTCGCCCCGCCCCCGCTGGACCCGCCAAGCTGCGGGATGTCCGCCCCGATGATAAAGCTCGGATTCAGACCTGCTTTTTCCAGAATATAGGCCGTCCATGCACTCGTCGTGCTCTTGCCATGGGTGCCGCACAGGGCAATCCCGGCAAACTGGTCAAAGACCTTGCCAAGCATTTCGGCATATTTGTATATCTTTTTACCTTTTTCGCCCGCCCGCGTCAGTTCCGGGTTAGTAGCCGGGATAGCAGCACTGATAATGACGGCGTCGGCGTCATTTGGCACATTCTCTGCCTTGTGGCCGACCGAAATCGAGATCCCTTTGCTCGCCAGTTCCTGCATCAGCGAACTGTCGGACATATCCGAGCCGCTGACCGTGGCGCCATGACGGATTAACAGCTTTGCCAGGCCGCTGGTGCCGATGCCTCCAATACCTATAAAATGATATTTCTTATCCAATACAGATTCCATTGCGTCCTCATAACGACAAAATGCCCATCCCGGCCGGTCATGCTCACCCAACCCGGCCGCCAAAGGGCCATTATTTGATTTCCAATACTAAAAGTCGGTTATTTCCACCCCAAAACTGTAATTTTGGTGCTCATGTTCATACTCCAGCAGCACTCAACACAATCGATGGAATTTTTCCCAGTGCAGGCGATGCATCCTTCTTCGTTTTTTTTATCCGTATCGCAGCGCTTCCCTTTTATCTTTTTTATTTTTTGATTTTAGCAATAGAAAATACAAAATTGAAATTTTTCCTCCCCTGCATACTTGCATACTTGTATACCTGTATACTTATATTATGTATTCCTGTTTTGCCTTGTCTTTTGCACCCGTTCGGGGTACTATTCCCCCTCGGCAGAAAACCCGGAAAAACAGGTGCCGCTGCCAAAACTAACTGAAGCGGCAACTGGTATTTTAATAAAAGAGGATAAGATATGAACGTTTTACTTGTAGGCTCAGGCGGCAGAGAACACGCGATTGCATGGAAGCTGTCCCAATCAAAAAAGCTCCGGAAACTTTACATCGCCCCCGGCAACCCAGGCACCGCCCAGCACGGCGAGAATGTCGCCATATCCGACACCGACATCCCGGCCCTGATCGCCTTTGCCAAAAGCAAGAAGATCGACCTGGCCGTCATCGGCCCGGAAGACCCGCTGTCAGCTGGTATCGTCGATGAGATGGAAAAGGCCGGCATCATGGCCTTCGGTCCGTCAGGCGCCGCCGCTCAGATTGAAGCTGACAAGGCCTTCTCCAAGCAGATCATGCGGTCCAACAGCATCCCCACCGCCGAAGGCCGAACCTTCGACAAGTTCGAGGATGCCAAGGCCTTCATCGCCACCCGCGACGAACCCGTCGTGGTCAAGGCTGCCGGCCTGGCCAAAGGCAAGGGCGTCTTTGTCTGCGATGATCCATCCGAGGCCATCCTTGCCGCTGAAAGGATCATGGTCGGCAAGCTCTTCGGTGATGCGGGCAAGACCGTCGTCGTCGAAGACAAGCTGCTGGGCCAGGAAGCCTCCATCCTCGCCTTTGTGGACGGTAAGAGCATCTACGTGATGGAGTCCGCCCAGGACCACAAACCCATCGGCGACGGCGACACCGGCGACAATACCGGCGGCATGGGTGCCTACAGCCCCGCCCCCATCGTATCCGATGCCATGATGAACCAGATTATCCGCGAAGTGCTCATCCCCACTGTCGATGGCATGAACCGCAACGACACGCCGTACAAAGGCGTACTCTATGCCGGCATGATGCTCACCCAGGGCGGCCCGCGCGTGCTCGAGTTCAACGCCCGCTTTGGCGACCCCGAAACCCAGCCCATCCTCATGCGGATGAAAAGCGACCTGCTGGAAGTACTCGTCGCGGTCTGTCAGGGCAAGCTCGACGATGTCACCATCCGCTGGGACCAGCGTCCCGCGGTCTGTGTGGTCATGTCTTCCGGGGGCTACCCCGGCAATTACGAAAAAGGCAAGGTCATCACCGGCCTCGACGCCGCCGCCAAGCTCAAGGATGTCATGGTCTTCCATGCCGGAACCGCCGAAAAAGACGGCCAGATCGTCACCGCAGGCGGCCGAGTGCTCGGTGTGACGGCGCTGGGCGACACCATCGCCGAAGCCAAGGCCAAAGCCTATGAAGCTGTCGCCCTGATTGCCTTCGAAGGCGCCTACTGCCGCAAAGACATCGCCGACAAAGCCATTAAACAATAGCACTGCAAACCTGATTGCGAGAGAATTTATCTTCACCATCAAGCACATGAAGTTCAGGAAGAGAAATTAAAATACTTCTTCATGCTCTTCCTGCTCTTCATGGTGAAATGATTATATGATAAGGAGCTGCTGAGAATGGAAATGGTTGATATTGGTTATGGAGCGGGCAGTAGGAAGGAGTTCAGTGAATTATCCAAAAAAGTCATTGGCTGTGCGATTGAGGTGCATAGAGCTTTGGGGCCGGGCCTGTTGGAATCGGCCTATCAGCAGTGTTTTTTTACGAACTGCATTTGAATAATATCCAATTCACAAAAGAACAACAGTTGCCGATTCAATATAAGGGCTGTCTTGTAGAGTGTGGCTATAGGATGGATATTGTGGTTGAAAAAGAAATCCTCATCGAGTTGAAAAGCGTCGAGCAATTGATGCGAATACATGAAGCCCAGATTTTGTCGTACATGAAGCTGTCAAATATCAGGCAGGGTTTTTTGATCAATTTCAATGTCAAGCTGCTAAAAGATGGGTTGAAGAGTTTCGTTTTGTAACATATTTATCTTCACCATGAAGCACATGAAGTTCAGGAAGAGAAATTAAAATACTTCTTCATGCTCTTCCTGCTCTTCATGGTGAAAACGACTTGAGACATAAAAAAAGCCCTTCCATTGTGGAAGGGCTTTTGTGTTTCGGGTTCGTTACAGGATGCAGTCTGTTACTGCTGGACCTCTTCGATGTTGGTGGCGGTAATCAGGCTGACTAATTCCTTGGGGCTGTTGACGAAGCGGCCCATGACGCCGACTTTCTTATTGAACAGGCTTTCGGCCTTGGCCTCGACCCCCGCTTCGCTGGGCACCACATACGCAATCACCCGTCCCTGGTCATTGGTCAGCAGGAACCGCTTCTGGGCGGTTTTGCCGCTATAGACATAGGACTGTTTCAGGATGCCGGTCATCACATACTGTTCATACTGCCTGGTGATCTTTTCGAGCTGTGCCTTGCGGGCCGCGTCGATCTGCTTGCGAATCTCGGCCATCTTCTGGTCCTGCTGCTTTAACTGGTCGCCGGCCGAGATGGCCAGTTCATAGCGCCCAATACGGTCCGACAAATACTTGGCATACTGAGCGGCAATCCCGGCCTCATTCGGGTCAGTCAGCATCGGCTCCAGGACCTTCTTGTACTCATCATACTTCTGGTCGGGAACGGGCTTCTTGATTTCTTCATCCAGCTTGGCCGAGAGGTCATAGCACTGCTTCAGATAGGTCTGTTCCATCGCAGGACGTGCCGGCACGACCGGCTTGGGTTCTTCTTTCTTGGGCTCGACTACCGCTTCCGGCTTGACCTCAGCGGCCACATCGGGCAGCTTGGCTTCGCCTTCCTTGACCTCAGGCTTGACGGCTTCGGCAGGCTCTTCCTTTTTGGGTTCCTCTTTCTTCACTTCCGGCAGGATGGGCTTGAGGCTTTCACCGCTGACATACAGGAACGCACCGGCAGGGGGTGTAATCTTGTAGTAGTCGCCATCGCCGGCAGGACTGCCCACGATTTCCACCGTGGCACCCTTGTTCAGCTTGGTCTGCAGGCTCGACGACCGCATGGGTTCGACAAAGTCCGAGCCTGCCCAGACACGGACCACATCATCAGTCACAGTGCCTTTGGTGGGCTGGGCCGGATTGACGGTGACATACTTCTTGGAAATCCAGGAAAAGCTGCCCGGAGGCGGCAGAATCTTGAACCAGTTGTTGGCTTCGGCGGCGGCGACTGTCACCCGCTGAGGGGCGTTGAGCTTGCCGCAGTGATAATAGGCTGTCCCCGGACCGCTGCGGACATAGACTTCGTTGCCGATGACCTCGGCCATGTAGGGAAACTGCACAACTACAGGCTGTACAACAGCGGGTGTCGGTTGGGCTGGAGCAGGTTGTGTCGGTGCCGGCTGAGCAGGTGCTGGCTGAGTCGGGGCGAGTGTTTCGGTTGCCCAGACCACGGTACAGCAGGTTAAAATTATGGCTGCGAAAAGTCCATTTTTCATCATACGCATAGCACTTTCTCCATATTATCTATTCTATCACTAATTCAGGACAATCTGTTTCCAGTATCCGTTTAATTCACCTTAGCACTATCCCGCAAGGATGTCAACGTTTTTCATGCATCCAGCTAACGGAGCAATTCGGTTAACAGGTCCTTGCACATCCGGATTTGATCAGGCTGTGACAGTTTTTGCTGAGCTGTCTGGAGCAGCTCCTTTGCCCTGTCCGCCTTCTGGATATATCGGGTATAGAGCAATCCGAGCATGAGTTGAACCTGTTCAATATATGCGTAACCTGGGTAATTTGTGATAAAATTCTCATAGGCTTGTGCGGCCGGGCTCCACCGTCCGGCGGACATCAACTGGTTGGCCACATCAAGCTGCTGCTGGCGCCCGAGGGTCTGTTTGGGGTCCACTTCAAGCAATTCTTCATACAACTCCGCGGCCTGCGCGATATTTTTATACGCGATGGATGAAGAGATTTGTTCGCGATAATAGTCGATTTCAGGGCTTTCCTCGGCTTCGTTAGCGGTTTTGACCTGGGCATTGACGGGCTTGCGAAGTCGGGGGCTGAACGGGTCGTAGCCATCCGAGACAGCCTCTTTGAAGACCCGCCTGCGGTTCCACTGGCGGAGCATCGACCACATATCCACGCCGCCGGAGTCGATGAGCCGGACACCCAGCAGGGCCAGGATCGCCAGGATTCCGAAGAAGTAACCCGCCAGATGGGCGTCATAGGCGATGGCCTGGGAGGAGAATTTGGGTTCGAAGATATTGTCCCAGACAATCAGCTTGAATGCGATGAAATACAGGGCGCGAATCTCGAAGGTGTCCCAGAAGTAAAAGAACATAAAGAAGACAGTAATCAGCGTATTGGGGAATAAGACCAGATAGGCCCCGGTCACCGCGGCTACGGCGCCGCTGGCTCCCAGCACAGGGCTGCTATGCAGCAGAGAATGGCCGATGCCCGAGAACACCGCTCCTGCAAAGTAGAAGCACAGGTACCCGACATTGCCCAGCCGGTCGTTGACGTTGTTGCCGAACATGAACAGAAAGTACATGTTGCCGATAATGTGCATCCAGCCGCCATGCAGGAAGGCGTAGGTGACGAATTGCCAGATGTAGGGTCGGTCGGGGGTGAGCATGAACTGCTGGGCGGCGGG
>JAFGQP010000073.1 GCA_016935635.1 Sedimentisphaerales bacterium | reverse complement strand
TTGTTGATCTGGTAAATTACATATTGGTGTTGTTTATTTTTTATCAGCGGGCAGAAGAATTGTCTGGTGGCCCGGACGCAGCACAACGGACTGCTGGTTCCAGAGGAATGTGCCGGTGAGATTTTCGGGCAGGGTGATTTGTGCTTCGATGCCCGTGGCACCTTTTCTCTGGAGATGGACCTGAATGGGGCCCTGCGGATGCGGCATGGTTCCTTTGGCCCAGGTCAGCGGCCCGAGGGCAGGGGCGATTTTCACGGAGCGAAAGCCCGGACTGGCCGGCTCGATGCCGCAGATGGTTGCCAGAAAATCATAATTGGGGCTGGCACTCCAGGCATGGCAATCGGAACGGCTCGGCTCCGGCCGTTCGGCGAAAGTGGTCAGGCCTATCGCCAGCATGTCCCGCCAGGGCTCAAGCAAAGCGACATAGTGTTCGGCCAGACCTGCTTTCTTCATTGCCCGAATCAGGTAATATCGGTAATAGAACGTGCATTGAATCAGGCTCTTATCGTCGGCGATCCGCTGAATAAACTCCGCCTGTTTTTCAGGAGGGACCAGGCCAGTCAGAACAGCCATCACATTGGCGTGCTGACTGAAGGCCTTTTTCTCCGGCGTATCGGCAAACAACTTTCGATTTTCATCCCAGCACAGACGCTGTGTGGCCTGTTTGAGCGATTCGGCCATGGCGCGGTATTTCTGGGCGGTATTGCTGTCCTGGAAAGCATCCATCAGGTCGGCCGCCTGTGCGAGGGTGTAGGCCAATTGCAGTGTGATAATCGAGCTGTTGCCGTTTTCGGCGCCGTCGGGGACTCCGCCGATGCCGGCTTTTGTGGACCACTGCCAGCTATCGGGCCAGTCCACGAAATTCCACCATTCCATCGGCCCGAGCATGCCGTTGCTGTCGATGCGATGTTTATACCAGTCCAGGACGCCTCGTACTCCGATGTCGAAGGACTGCACAAAGGCCGGGTCGTCCACGTGCATCCAGTAATCATGAATCATGGAAATCCAGAACAGTGAAAAGGTGGGAATGACCTGGGGCATGGAGGTTGGGTAGCGGCTGGAGGTCAGACCGTCGGGGGTTCTGGAGTCATTGAAAAGCTGGATGGCATTGCGCACGAGGCGATCATCGCCGGCGACATACAGTGAGATGAGAGCCTGGATGCGGGTGTCGCCGACATATTGAAGCTGTTCGTAATACGGGCAATCAAAATATGTTTCACCCGCGCAGAGGCGTGCCGTACGCCAGCCGACCTGCCAGATTGCATCGAGGGATGCGTCACTGCATGCAAAGGAAGCTTTCTCCTGGAAGGGATAGGCGCAAAAAACACCCTGGAATTTTTCGATGGTCAGCGGGTCTTTACCGGTGGTGATGTCCAATTGGAGATAACGCCATGTGCGGAGCCACAATGGGCGAAACAGGCGATGGGTCCCGCCGTCGGCGGTGAAGATATCAAAATAGCCGAGAATCTTCCGGTCTTTGATGGAATTCCGATTGCCTTTCTGGAATTTGTCATCCACCAGTGCTTCCGCGTAGGTCAGTTTTATGTTTGCTTCTTTGCCGCCGGAGACGGTCAGTTCCGGGTAGCCCATCGTAAGATGGGTCTGGTCCAGAAGGATGGAAACGGTTTTATTGGCCGGAATGATCAGAGGCTGGCCGTTTTTGATAAAATCATCCGTGACCTGAATATCCTGGCTTCGGGCAATGCGTCCGAGGGGATGCGGCGTTGATTCCATGGCGGGGATAGTACGCGGGATCAGCATCCAGTGGGTGTTGGCATCGTGCAGACCGCGGGGGGCTGCACGTTCGACGACACGTGCCTGCGGCCAATCCGAATCAGCATAGTCGATTTCCTGCCAGCCCCAGGGATAATGGGTTCCATCGACCTGCTCGCCGGGGCCTACGGCCACAAATGCCCGCAGGGATGTGGCATGCACCGGGATCATGGAATAAGCCGGATTATGAAAGACTTTCCATTCGGTGTTGGTGTTGACCTGTCTGGAAGCTGCGTCATTGCCCTGAAGCAGAAAGCCGGTATGGTGAGAAATCTGTGCCCACGGTTTATCATCGGCATAGTTCCATACGACGGCAGCCAGTACGTTGGTGCCGGTTTTCAGATGAGGGACCAGATCGACGGTTTCGTATCGCCAGTGCCATAAATCGCCGCGAGCGGGCCCTTCACTGACGGGATTGCCGTTAATGAATAAACGATACCGGTTGTCTGCGGACACATGGACGATGAAGGATTCGGGTGTTTTATCCAGTTGAAATGATTTGCGAAAATGATACACCCCGAAGTCATGCATGGAGACAGCGGGGTGGGCGATCCACTGTGCCGACCATCGCTGTTTGAGCAGGGTTGGATTAATCAGGTCTTTGGCGGCTGCGGAACTGTAAGCCGCCGCTGTCACGGACAGGATCGCGATTAATTGCCTTAACGTACTCATTGTGACTCCTTTTCTATCCTGTTGTTTGATTGGCTTTGGATACGACTGCCGACAGTATAAGCATCTGCTGCGGATGCTTCCAGCAGGAAGTTGAAATTTTTGCGGATACCCGGGCAAAATAAAAAAGCCCGGAACATGAGAGTCCGGGCTTTGGGAAATTTGCTGAACAGCGACAGGTTTATTCTTCGGAGACCTGCTGGCGGTTCTTGGCGTACTGAGCGACGACCTGCTGCTGAATATTCGGCGGGGTTGTTTCGTAATGACTCAGTTCCATGGAGTAGCTGCCCTGGCCGCCGGTGACGCTTTTGAGCTGACTGTTGTACTGGGACACTTCCGACAGCGGAGCCTGGGCCTTGATGACAACCATGTTGCCCGGCAGCATATCCTGGCCGGTGACGCGTCCGCGACGGGAGGCCATATCGCCGGTGATGTCGCCCATATTCTCGGCCGGGACGGTGATTTCCATATTGACTACCGGCTCCAGCAGAGACGGTTTGGCTTTCTGCAGGGCGTCGATAAAGGCGTTCTTTCCGGCGATGCGGAAGGCGACTTCCTTGGAATCGACGGGGTGATATTTACCGTCATAGATGGAGACTTTGATGTCCTGCATCGGGAAGCCCGCGACCACGCCGCAGTCCATGACATCGTGGATGCCTTTGAGGATGGCCGGTTCGTACTGGCCGGGGACGGAGCCGCCGAAGATATCCCAGCTGAAAACCAGCGACGGGTCGGAATTGCGTTCGGCCGGTTCAACGCGCAGATAGACTTCGCCGAACTGACCGGCGCCGCCGGACTGCTTTTTGTGGCGATAGTGGCCGTCGGCCTTGCCGGTGATGGTTTCGCGATAGGGAATTTTCGGCGGTTTGGTGTTGACGCTGACTTTATACCGATGTTCCATTTTAGCCAGCATGACCCGCAGATGCAGGTCGCCCAGGCCGTTGATGACCAGTTCTTTGGTCTGGGTGTCCCGGGTGACTTTGAAGCAGGCGTCTTCTTCGGCGAGCTTTTCCAGTGCGCTTCCGAGCTTGCTTTCATCATTGCGGCTGGCCGGTTCCAGAGCCAGAGAAAACATGGGTTTGGGAATCGGCGGCATTTCGATTTTGCCTTCGAACTTGCCGTCATGAATGAAATCACCGAGTTTGAGTTCTTCGAGTTTGGCCAGGGTGACCAGCTCGCCGGCTGTGGCGACCTCGATTTCCTTGCCTTCGTTGCCTTGCATGCGCAGCGGGTGACCGACGCGAATGGGTTTTTTGGCGTCGTTGACCATCAGGTGGGTTGCTGCACTGAGCGAGCCGCTGAAGATGCGGATCGAGGAGTATTTCATGCCGGACCGCGAATCGAAACCAAGACGCACGACGATGCCGGCCAGCGGAGCAGCGGCATCGGGTTTAATGATTTCGGTTGTTCCGTCGGGTTTCTTCAGCGATGCAAACGGTCCATCGGCCGGCGATGGAGCGAAGCTGGTGATGAAGTCCAGGACTTCCATGACACCAATTTCTTTACGCGCATCGGTGAACAGAATCGGAACAACGGTGCCTGCCATCATCGCCTTGACAAAGCATTCCTTGATTTTTTCGGGAGCGATCGTTTCGCCGCCCAGGTAGGCTTCCATCAGGGTGTCGTCGGCTTCGACCACGCGTTCAATTAATTCCATATTGGCTGAGGCTGCATCCATGATGGGGCTTTCGCCCTGGGTGCTGGTCAGGCAGTCGATGATACTCTGCTTATCTGCGCCGGGCAGATTGACACAGCGGCACTGAGGGCCAAAGCTTTCCTGGATCTGTCCGACCAATTCGCCCAGGTCTGCATTTTCGGCATCCATTTTATTGACAATAATCATGCGTGCCCGATTGGCTGCGGTGGCTGCGGCAAACAGCTTGCGGGTGTTGATTTCAATCCCCGATGAACCGCTGATGACGATGGCGGCGATTTCTGCGGCCGGGATGGACTGGAGTGCTCCGCCGATAAAATCCGGATAGCCCGGGGTGTCGATGATGTTTACTGTTTTGCCGGCATGCGTCAGATACATCAAGGCAGAATGAATGGAATGACCTCTGTTTTTTTCTTCGTCGTCAAAATCACTGACGGTGTTCTTGTCGGTAACATTACCTAAACGGTTGATGACTCCGCACTTATGAAGCATCGACTCGGCCAGACTGGTCTTTCCCGAGCCGCCATGTCCCAAAAGTACGATATTGCGGATATCGCTTACGTTTGTCACTGTGCAAAACCTCCATAAAAGAATAATTTCGTTTTGACAGAATTCTGGAAAATGCCGGATTCTACATAAATAACGGCATTCAGGCAAGAAGAAAAAAAGGCATTCTAACGATACTCTTACAGGAAGTATAGGATATGATAAATATATATTTGTAAATCACCTGTATTTATATCAATCCAGGGGTTTTGAATCAACCTTGACTTGCCCCGAGGGGTAGAAGATAATAATGCTGTTGTTTTAAACGAGAAAGTGCGATGCGAAAGCTAATTATTTTTCTGTATTTGTTTGCAAGCGGCGGGCCTGGTCTTCTTTGGGCGGGGCTGCCTGAAACCCTGACAGCCAAATCCGGGATTGAGGTTGTCGGTCCGGATTCAATTCTCTGTCAGGCTGCTGATAGCTCTGTTTTAGGGCATGTCCGACTGCGTGTTCAGATCCGCGGGATTGAGAAATCCTCCGACCCCAACATACAAGAGGCTATGGAGAGCTTTCTGAAAGATACCCTGGATTCCGCCAAATCTGTTCGCCTGGAGGGCATTCATTACGGATATGGATTTCGATTGACGGCCGATATTCGGATTGAAGATGTATTATTGTCGAAATTGATGGCCAATCGCGGATTGGGGCTAAAACCGGAGGTTCAGCTGCCTGAAACTCCGGATTTTAACGACTTGCAGCTTCGTCAGATGTGGGCTGTTCCGGCCCTGACGCCTAAACCTGTCCGTCCGATTGTTCAAAAACAAACCATTAATATCGCTGAGTTGTTCAAGAGGCCTGTGGACCTGCGGGCAATCACGGACCAGACTGCATTCTCGGAGGCGCTCGATATTTTATCCCGCAG
>JAFGQP010000072.1 GCA_016935635.1 Sedimentisphaerales bacterium | reverse complement strand
CTAAATATAAGAGCCTGTAGCTCAATTGGATAGAGCATTGGTCTACGGAACCAAAGGTTAGGGGTTCAAGTCCCTTCAGGCTCGTTTTTCTTATTTTCATGATAAAACAGGATAAACAGGACTTGATTTAGGGATTATCTATATGGCCAGTTTTTTGGACCAAATCTTCAGCAGAGCAGCAAGCAGCATCAAAACCATCGCCCTGCCGGAAGGCTGTGATGCACGTACCATCGAAGCTGCTTCCGTTATTCTTAAAAAGAAATTTGCCAATATCATTGTCCTGGGCAGCCAGGCCAAAGTGCTGCCGCTGCTGGATAAATATAATGTGGATGCCAAAGCGATCAACCTGATCGACCCCGCCACCGACCCGAGACGACAAGAGTTTGCCCAGTACCTGTATGAGTTACGCAAGTCCAAGGGAATGACCATGGAGCAAGCCGAGAAACTGGCACTGGATGAAGTCTATTTCGCCACGGTCATGGTCAAAAAAGGATTGGCCGATGGCTTAGTCTCTGGAGCCTGTCATTCTACCGCGGATACACTTCGCCCGGCGCTGCAGATTATCAAGCCTGCCGAGGGAATGAAAACCGTTTCCAGCATGTTCTTCATGTGCTGGCCTGACAAAATTCTGCTGTATGCTGACTGCGGGCTGATCGAAGACCCGACCGAAGACCAGATTGTCGATATTGCCGTATCCACCGCAAAAACCGGCCTGCAATTCGGCATTCAGCCTCGTGTGGCCATCCTGAGTTATTCCTCCAAGGGTTCGGCTTCAGGCCCCAATGCCAAAAAAATGGCCAATGCGTCCGCCAGTGCCAAAGACGTCTTTCAAAAGGAATTCGGCGACAAAGTCATTGTCGATGGCGAATTGCAGTTTGATGCGGCATACGTCCCCTCTGTAGCCGCACAAAAAGCACCAAATAGCCCCCTCAAGGGTAATGCCAATACGTTTGTCTTCCCCGATCTGGGTGCCGGCAATCTGTGCTACAAATCCACGCAGCGCCTGGCCGGAGCCGAAGCGTACGGCCCCATCGTGCAGGGGCTAGCCAGGCCGGTCAATGACCTGTCCCGCGGCTGCAGTTCGGATGATATCGTTGCCACGGTGGCAATCACGGCTATTCAGGCCATGGGGTAATCCCGCAGGGCAGGGCACACATGATTAGCCCGAACAATGCATTTGTCATCCAGCAGCATACGACGCCCGAAGGCTGTCATTGGGATTTGATGCTGCAGATGGGGGATGTGCTCTGGACGTGGCGAATGGCTGTTTCTCCTGAACAGATCAATACAGCGTGTCTGACCATCGAACGTATTTTCGATCATCCATTGCGATTTTTATCTTATGAAGGACCGGTGCAGAACAACACCGGCACAGTGAAAATTGCGGATCAAGGTCTATTTCACTTGATGTCAGAAAGTACCGATCAACTGTGCGTGGATTTGCAGGGATCGATCCTGCAGGGCAAATTCACCTTAACACGTCAATCTGCAAACCTCTGGCTGTTTGTACATCGTGCTTAAATCATCGCCGCAGTTCCGGCAAGTCCGGTTCGACATGAACCATCACATTAACCGGCCGGGTGAGCTGTTCTATCAATGCTGTTTCCAGCGACTCAGCGATTTCGTGGGCTTGCGTAATGTTCAGTGACGGATCCACCAGTATATGCACATCCAGAAAGACCTCCCGTCCCACACTGCGCGTCCGCAGCTGATGCCATTGACGAATGTCCTGATGGGAATTAATGACAGATTGTATCTGGCGAAGCGTCGCGGCATCCACCGCTCCTTCAGCAAATTCACTGATGCACTCGCTGATAATCTTGATTCCCACCATGACAATCATTAATCCCACGGCAATCGCTCCAAGCTGATCGCCGTGCGGATAACCAAATTTAACCGCAACCGCACCAATCAGCACGGCCACCGAACTGAATGCATCGCTGCGATGATGCCAGGCATTGGCATAAGTCGCGGCACTGTTTGTTTGCCTGGCGACGGTTCGGGTAATGTGATACAGATACTCTTTTAATCCAACTGACAGCAATGCAATCCAGATGACCAGCCAGCTGATTTGAACTTTTTCTCCATCATGATGATGCATCTCTGCGATGCCAACCGCTCCCTCATAAATCAGAAGCCCCCCGACGCCAATCAGGACCGAAGCCACAAAGGCTCCCGAAAAAGTTTCTGCACGGCCATGTCCAAAAGGATGTTTTTCGTCCGGCTTTTTAGCGCTGAAATGCACCCCAACTAGAATTGCTATATCCGTGGCAAAGTCCGACAGCGAATGTACGCCATCAGCAATCAGAGAAAGCGATCCGACCAGGAATCCGACAATTATTTTGAACAGCATCAGTGTAATGTTGATGCACATCCCTGTTATTGTAACCCGTCGGATCTGTGCGTTGGCTGCTTCCACAGCCAATATTTTTGTCATTTCAAAACATCCCTGCACAAGGATTCGATTGTCTCCAGATACCGTTTTGCGGCAGCCGGATCTTTGGTCTCCAAAATCACGCGCATAATCGGTTCGGTGTTGCTGGTGCGGATGTGCAGCCAGCCATCGGCAAAATCAAACCGGCAGCCGTCACTGGTATTGACCTGTGCATCCGGATAGATACGCCTGGCTTTTTCAATGATTCGGGCGGCCTGCTCGCCGTTAGCGGTATATTTGGTCTTGTACATGGCGTAGCCCCCCACCGCATCGGCCAACTGCGAGAGCGTCTGGCCGGTCTGGGCCATCAGCTGCAGGATCAACGCCATCCCCACCAGGCTGTCGCGAATCGGCCCGACACGCAGGTCAATCACGCCGCCGTTGCCCTCGCCGCCAATCATGCACTTGTTCTTGACCATCGCCTCGGCAACATTGGCTTCGCCGACCGCGGTGCGAATGACTTTGCCCCCGGCCTTGGCGGCAATATCATCAATCATTCGCGAGGTGGACAGATTTGCCGCCGCGGCACCGCCGGGATTCCTGTCGAACATATACCGGGCGACCAGAGCCAGCGTGAATTCTTCACCGATATAGCGGCCTTTTTCATCCACCAGGGCCAGTCGGTCGGCATCGGGATCCTGGGCAAATCCAATATCCGCTTTTGCCTGACGAACCTGTTCGCTGAGACTGACCAGATTCTGCTCAGTCGGTTCGGCACCATGAGCAAACAGGCCGGTCGGCTCGGTATTGACTGGCGTAACCACACAGCCCAGTTTATCAAGAAGCTCTAATCCGACCGGACCTCCGGCCCCATTGACGCTATCCAGGACAACTTTGAATTTTTTTGCGGCAATCTGAGATGGATTGATAATCGACAGCACCTTTTCGAGATGTACCGCGGCCGCACCCTCGTTTGCACTTACTTTGCCGCAGTCCACGGAATTGACCCGGTCAAATTGTTTGTCGAAATAAAGACTGCGAATAGACTCGGCCATCGGTTTGGGCGGAGCAATGCCGTTGCCCAGCAGAAACTTGATGCCGTTATAGGGCAGCGGATTATGGCTGGCAGTAATGACCACCCCCCCGCTGCATTCCAGATGCCGAAGCATAACACCCACTCCCGGCGTCGTGCAAATGCCCAGGTCAATCACATCCACCCCTACTGAAGCCAGTCCGGAGGCGACCGCACAGAAGATCATCGAGCCCGAAGGCCTTGAATCCCGTCCTATGGCGACTACGGGCCGTTTGCCGGATTGGCTGCGTTTCAAAAAGGTCCCGAAAGCCGCACCATATTCGGCCGCCGTTTCCGGAAACATATTCTCGCCGATAATACCGCGCATTCCGCTGATACTGATAATTAATTCCTGTGCCATCGTCAGATCGTCCTCGATTTCTCCAGGGTCACTTTCAGTTTGTCCACAAGTTTTTCAACCTGCGGATCCTTCAGGGTCAAAATATCTTTCAGAGCCTGGCCGATATGCGGCAGATAAATCTCAATATACCCGCGCTTGATCATTTCATCCTTGATGCGGCGCTGTTTGCGGACGTGCATACCCAGCTTGCGGCCGCATTCCTGCACCGCCAGCTTGATTTCCTTGATGATTTCCGGGTAATGGGCCACAGCTTCCTTGCTCTCCGAGGTAAACGGCACCCAGACCGATGCGATATGTACCATGAGCATCACCGGCCCGGAAGGCAGCGCCCCGCGACTCTGGCCCAATCCATAGCTGCGCCAGTTGACATCCAGCACGGCCTTATAGGTCGCACAGGCCGACTGCTGATACAGCAGCGGCACGCGGTTGGCAAATCGAACCAGCCGCATCAATTGATCCTTTTCTTCTTTTTCGGCAGGCATTCCCGTATCTTCCTGCTCATCCGTATTGCCCGCTTCGGAGGCCTCTTTGCAGCCATATGCCAGAGCTGCTTCGACAAGAAAAGGATTGCCGCGATAGACGGCAGGCTTTCGTGTACAGCTTGTATAAAAGTCCGCATCAACGACTCGCTTGAGACCATCGATTAATTTCTCTTCGCCGATTGGACCGATACAATCGGTTGGCGGAGCCATCAGCTTGGTCGAATTAATCACACCGTGAAGCCGTTCCGCATCCTTGATAGTCAGATCCCAGGGCTTCATATTGACCGACAGCTTGGATTTCTTCAGCAAATCCTCCGCAATAGCCTGGCTGATGCGCGAAAAATCCGTCCGCATAAATTCCCGCATGGTTCGGGCTTCAGTCTGGCGGGCCATCTTGAACAAGACACCCACTTCCACCCCGTACGGATGCGGCTTGATTTCCACCGGGATAAACGGCATCTCATTACTCTGCCGGGGATAGTCATAGGTCTTGCCATCCGGCGCGTTATAAGTAAATGCCGCGTGAGGATTGGCAATGGCCGTCTGAGCCAGGTATTCATCAATGCTCTGCTTGCCCTTCTGATAGCGTCCTTCCATGGTAATCGTCACACTGGTGCCGTGGGGCAGATCGAATTCGCATTCTTCGTCCAGAATCACTTCCGGGCGATTTTTGGTCGTATCAATCTGAACATGATAATGATTGCCCGGTTTTTTGCCGGTGGTCCGGGTCATAATCTGCACCGGTTCGCCGGTCGTCAGAAGCCCGTACATGCCCGCGGCGCTGATGCCGATACCCTGCTGACCGCGGCTCATTTTCAGCGAATGAAATTTGCTGCCGTATAAAAGCCGGGCAAAAATATTGGGCACCTGTTTAGCCACGATTCCCGGGCCGTTATCCTTGACGGTCATTCGGAATTTATTCTCACTGCCATCGACCGTGGCAATGGTCACGGTGATATGCGGCAGAATATGGGCCTCTTCGCAAGCGTCCAGAGAATTATCAACGGCTTCCTTGACGGCCGTCAGGAGGGCTTTCCGGGGATTATCAAATCCCAGAAGGTGTCGATTTTTGGCAAAAAACTCGCTGACGCTGATATCGCGCTGTTTGGCTGCCATCGATTCAGCGGTTGCGGCCTCACTTTTTCGCCGGCGCGACGGTTTTGATGCCGCTTCGGATTCCACCGGCTGATCCGGATCTTCCATTTCCATCACGGCTGTCTGCGCTGCAGAATCCGGAAATTTAGAAAGAGAACTTTCGTCACCCGCTTGATCGAAATTAAACCCTAACTGGCTGTCCTGTTTGCCTTTTTTTGTTCTTTTTGTTCCATCCATAATACAGTCAAATCCAATCCAATAACCGATTCACCGTGAGCTCCCATCACATCATCATAGGGTAACTTATCGGCAATCGAGCAGAAACTTCATGCCATTTATAATGATTCTGTTTAAAAATTCCGGTTCAGCACGGCCCGGTACAGCAGCTTTAAGCGCGTGCCTCTGTTGCTCAAAAAAAAATCGTACTGCCGGTTATATGTTCAGGCCGGGCCCACGGGTTCAGATTTATCCACCCACCGGCCCGGCCTGCCTGAAATACAGAATTAACACTCAAAAATACGCATCACCCTTAGCACAGCTTGCACACATACAGTTCATTAATAAAATCCATCGCCTTCAGTTCCGCGATGACCTTCTCATCAAGCTGCTTATTCAGGCTGACGGCAAGAATTGCCTTGCCTTCGTCCATCTTGTGACCTACGCCCATGGTATTGATATTGATGCCGTATTTACCCAGCAGCGTACCCACCGCCCCAATGACACCCGGCTTATCAGCATTGAAGATGGTCATCATGGAGCCTTCCGGCGTTACTTCCACGGCAAATCCGTCAATTTCAATGATACGCAGCAGTTTGCCGCTGTATACCGTACCGCGAATGGTCCGCGTGACTTTGTCGGTTTCCACGGTTGCCGCAAAACTGGATTCAAGGTCTTTGATGTCCGGGTTCTTGGTAATGTCCACGCTGATGCCGCGATCCTTGGCCAGCATACCGACATTCACAATATTGACGACCGTATCAAAGTGCGGCTGCAGCAAACCAATCGTAAATGACGTTGCAATCGGCTCAACCTGCTTTTCGGCGATGGCTCCGCGGAATTCCACCTTGGCACTCTTGATATGACCCGGCGCCAGTGCACTCATCAGGGAACCAATACGCTGCGCCAGCTCAGCATAGTAGCAGACAATCGGCGCTGCCGAACCCAGAGACGGCGCATTGACCGCATTGCGAATCGGGCCCCCCTGCAGAGCATCCACCAGAATCTGGGCCGCTTCAACTGCAACTTCAATCTGGGCTTCCTCGGTGCTGGCACCCAGATGCGGAGTCACCAGGCAGGTCGGTACTTCTTTGAACCGCATGTTTTCCGGCGGCTCCTTGGAGAAAACGTCCAGCGCTGCGCCGGCAATCGTTTTGGACAGCAGTGCATTATACAGATCATCTTCATTGATAATCCCGCCGCGGGCACAGTTGACCAGCCGGCAGGTCGGCTTCATCATCTTCAATTCCTTCGCTGAAATCATGTTCAGCGTGTTTTCATTTTTGGGGACGTGCACCGTGATGAAATCGGCTTCGCGATAGATCTTTTCCAGATTATCGACGATTTCCACGCCCAGCGATTCGGCTTCTTTCGGTGCCGCAAACGGATCAAATCCCAGAATCCGCATGTTGAACCCCTTGGCCATCTGCACAACCGCCATGCCGATGCGCCCCAGACCGATCACACCCAGGATTTTGTTGTTCAGCTGATTTCCCTCAAAACTCTTGCGATCCCACTGACCGCTCTTGAGGCTGACGCAGGCCGGAACCACATGCCGGCTCATAGCCAGCATAAGGGCCATGGTATGTTCGGCGGCACTCATGGTGTTGCCGCCGGGGGTATTCATGACAATAATGCCTTTCTTGGTGGCTGCTGGAATGTCCACATTATCCACGCCGACACCGGCACGGGCAATCCCTTTGAGCTTGCCGGGATTGGACAGCACTTTGGCTGTCACTTTGGTTCCGCTTCGGATAATTAAACCGTCGTATTCGCCAATGGTCTGCACCAGCTCATCTTCGCTGAGCCCCAGACGAACAACCGGTTCCACATCGTCCATAGCCTTCAGGAGGTCGATACCCTCCTGTGCCAGTTTGTCGCTGATCAGGATTCTTAACATGTTCGGCATCTCCTAATAAACATCTTGCTGGATCATTTCATTCAGACGTGAACGCTCTTCGTCCACCCTGTATTCCGTTTTACGACACGCATAAAAATTGCGGACAATACAATGCGAAGCAGCCGCACATAAGCGGGATACCATCGCATCCTCGCCTTGAGCCATCATTTCAATAGCGATATCCGTTTCCAGGCCGTTGATATTGGCCGGCCACAGAACCTGCCCGGTTTTGACATCCAGCAGTGCGGCTCGGCTTGCCAGCCTTCCGCTGTATATTTTATTGGAATGATGATTGATTGTTTCAAAAGATTCCACCTGAATATATAAAACCAGTCCGGCACCAGCCTTTTCCGCAAGCGCTTCGGGCCGGATCAACATATCCTTTTGACCTTCCAGGGAAGAACCCACAATGATATTATTTTTCCAGATGCCGGCCTTTTTGTTGAGCTGGATACCCACCGACTGGGCAAGTAAATCCGCCGTCTTGACATCGATGCGGCTGGAGGGTGTTGGCTCCACCCAGACATAGACCTTTTGTGCCTGATGCGACTTGAGCTCAAATTCAGGCTTGATGGTTTTCTCAAACGCACTGGGGCTGCTCAAAAAACCGAAGAGATTACACCCGCTTCCGGCAAATAAAATAACCACAGATACAACCACAAGGCTGATCCTGCATTGTCTCATTCTAACTAATTTAAATGTTTCCATGTACTGCAAGGACATCCGTCACGTTGTCTAATAGTCAATCAGGTCCATTCTAGTTTTTAACAGAACTCGGCTCTTCTCGGAAATAATCAGAACTGACCCATGAAAGTTCGGACCAGCGTGGCAATCCAGCCCAGCAGAATTACCGCTGCCGAACAGATCAGCACATACTTCCAAAAACGAGGATTAAACAATACCTGCTGTAGCCGAAAGTGTATCCCAAAAACCACCGTATGTAAAGCCAAAATCCATACGATCACACTGACAGCACAAAAAACCGCCGCTGCGGGCTGCAGGACAAAAGACCGCTTGAAATCCCCAGTCATAAAAGCCTGGGCTGAATGCGTCCACCCGCACCCCGGGCAAGGCAAACCATATCGCTGCTTGAAACCGCAAACCCCCAGTACCTGCTGAGGCTGAATGATTCCTTTTTCTGACAACCAAAGGAATACCCAGATCATCGAAATACTGGCAAAAATCACCAATCCAATCAGTCTTTGTGTAAAAATCGGTGTTTTTGGATTATTTGTTTGTTGGAAATCTGTCATACTGCGGCTAAAATAGACCCGCAACATAGATTTGTCAAGGTCAAAGGAGTCGCATGGAACTAACTCCCCTGTTATTGAAAAAAATCGTTGATACGGCCTCGCAAGCCGCCCGTCTGGCCGGTATAAAGGCCGTCGAGGAACTCTCGCATGTTACCAGTTCCCTCAAAAACCAGACTGAGGTAGTCACTCAGGCAGATCCTATATGCCAGGAAATCATAATCCGGTATATCCGAAATGTCTTCCCAAAACATGGGATTCTTGCCGAAGAAGGTCCAAATGCCTCTATGCTTGTTGAACCTCCCCAGGATAACTCGGATATCTGGTGGATTATCGATCCAATCGATGGAACCAACAACTACGCCCACGGTCTGCTGTGTTTTTGCGTCAGCATCGGTGTCATCCACAATGGAAGTCCTGTTGCAGGCGTAATTTATGATCCATGCACAGACTCACTTTACACAGCAGCTTCAGGTCTTCAAACTCTATGCAATGGCAAACCGGCATCCGTAAGCCGTGATAAAATAAGTAAAATAGCCAGCTTCGCTTTTGACAGTCACTTTGACCCCTCCGTGGAACCGGCAGTGCATCAGATTCTCCGCCTGACCCGAGCCCGCAGCATGGGCTCCACCGCCCTGCACATGGCGTATTTAGCCAAGGGAGCAATCATCGGCACCTTCACTGTATCCGCAAGACTCTGGGACATCGCAGCTGGGGTGATTTTGATTCAGCAAGCCGGCGGCATTGTTACAACTTTGGGCGGAAAAGCGGCATTTCCTATCGATATGGGCAATTATCGATCAGAGCGATTCCGTCTGCTGGCAGCCAATCCCGAAATCTATCCCGAATTGGCAAAAATCTTTGAAACAACGAATTCCTAAATACCGTCTTGTATTCAAACGACACATAATAACCTTTTTTCCTCGAAGGAGGTAACGCATGAGAAAACAATCTTATCAATGGAAATCACTAAGCCTGATAGCCCTTCTTTTGCTATCAGGAATTGCAGCGTTCGCAGCTGAAAATACTGCAGCACCTGCAAAAGATCCCCTGCTGGAGCTGCTGCCGTCCGATTGTCCTATCTGTGTCAGAATTAATGGTTTTCAGACGGCTTTGGGGCAGTTAGACCAGTATTTAGCCGGATCAAGCCCAATGCCGATTTCGCTGTCAATTCTGGCAACCGGCTATGTGGCCGGGATTTTTGGCGATCCGATGATGACCGGCCTGGATATGCAAGGCAGTATCGCCATGGTCGCAATGCAGACTAATCCATCGAACAAGTCATTGTTCCTCTCCTTTCTGGTTCCCACAACCACGACCGTTGAATTCCTCAAAGCCAACAAAAATCTCTCATCGCCGGATGCAGATGGTATTTATACCCTGCAAGTCGAGAATTCCCCAGTCGGGAACCTGATTTTATATCCCATGGCGGATAAGAAATATCTCCTTATTACCCGCGAAGAGAACAAAGATGACCTTTTGAAAGCAAGTAAACTGATCAAGGAGAAAAAAACCGCTCTCGCATCACGATTTAACGCCGACCAGGCAAAATCTTCACAAAGTCAGCCGGCCTGGGCCTATGTGAATATAGACAAAGTTTACACCTTGTATAAAGACTACATTGACCGGGGCATTCAGGAAGTTCAGGTTTCCGTTGCCGAGCAGGCTGGTGGAGAAGCAGGCAGTGCAATGCAGCCGAAATTGCAGGCCCTCTTTGAAATGCTGCAGTATTTTGCCGGACAGGCTGACTGGATGACGCTGTCTCTGACACCTTCGCCAAAGACACTTCAGGCAGAAACCGTGTTTTCGGCTAAGGCTGGTTCCGAACTGGCTGGAATGCTCAAGCCGGCTGCACCTGCTGGAACACCCTGGCAAACCGCCGGGTATTTGAATGGTCCGGGAGCAGTCAAATACCTGATGCGGTTTAACAAGCCGATGTGGGAACAAATGAGTATTCGCATGATTGATATGTTTGCCAAAAATGCCCCCGAACAGGAAAAAGCCCAGCTCGAAAAAATGAAGTCGCTGATGCACAAATGGTTTGCCGCTTATGGCAGTGAAGCGGCTGGAACATTCTCCTACCGATCGGGAACGCCTCCCTTTGAATTCAACCAGATCATTCAAATTATCGATGCCAAAGCCATCAATGAACTGCAAAAAGAAACCATCGAACCAATTAATTCCTTGTACGCATCCATGGACCTGGGCATGGACTTCTCATACGCAGCATCCGTTGAAAAGTATAAAGGCACGGACATTGGGTTATATCAGATAAAATTTAAAGCGGAAGACCCAACATCCAGTATTATTGAATCCATGTACGGTAAACAGGGTTTGCAATATCCGCTGGCGACAACGTCCGACCGATTTCTGATGACTCTTGGGCCGGATGCGATGAACCAGATCAAGGCAATGATCGATAATCCCAAAGCTGGCCCTGCCACAGGTGAAATCAAGACAGCTCTGGACACTATTGCCGATAGCGGCAAAGCGGAATTTGTGATGTCAGCCAATGTCCTGAGCCTGATGAAAGGGGTAACGGATATGGCCCGTCAGGTCACCGCTGGAAGCGGCACGGAGATGCCTGATTTCTGGCAGGGCATCTCGACTAAAACAACCAGCAATCTGTCTGCGGCGGGATTTATTGAACCTGGCCGGATTCGCGGCGTCATGATATTACCCAAAGAACATCTGTCCGAAGTCGTGCAGGCCTTCATGCAGATTCAGCAGAAGCAGATGGAGTTTTATATGCAGCAATCGCAGCAGGATGGTCAGGGCCTTCCTTTCGGCGGTCAGGAAGAGGCTGAAGAGGAGTACGAAGACCCGATGCTCAAAACCATCGGTACGGCCATTCCGGAAATGAAAATGAAGGATTTAGCCGGCAAAGAAATTACTTTATCCGGCCTCAAGGGCAAGCCGATTATTTTGGATTTCTGGGCAACCTGGTGCCCTCCCTGTAAGGAAATGATTCCGCAGATAGTTGAATTGCGAAAGCAGCACCAGCCCGACAAGCTGGCTATCATCGGTATTTCCAATGAATCCGTGGACAAGCTCAAACCGTTTGCCGAAAAGTACAGCATCAATTATCAGATTGTCTCGTATTCCAATGACCTGCCCGCACCCTTTGATGCGATTACCAGTATTCCGACGATGTTGTTCATCGATTCAGAAGGAGTCATCCGGGATGTGCGAATCGGCACCCATGCTCCGGAAGATGTCAACGAATCGCTCAGGAAAATAATGAAACCATAACACCCCTTTGCCATGTCCAATACAAAAGCCGAAGGTCCCATGACCTTCGGCTTTTTCAATAAATCATCCTCCTTCGCGGATATTTTCATTCAGCGTGGATCCGGTGCCGGATGCAGAGCTACCAGCTTTGGGGCATCGCCTTTCTGCCAGACGTTGCTGCGGTCGAAAATGGCAATCATGCGCCGCTGCGGACCATCGGTTCCAAGTCGGACCAGAATATAGGCCGTGAACGTATCGCTGCGAACAGTAAAAATATTGGCCAGACGATTGAATATCCAGTATCGTTCCTCGTAATCATTCTCAATACCCATGTCGCCCACATTGGTGGATCCGGAACCAAAGTACTTCTGCATGGCATTGGCAAGCGATGGTTTAATGCCGCCATCAACCAAATCGCTCAATTTGGTGTAGGGCCGGCCATGTACAATCTGTTCTGCCAGCGTAACCGGATTAATCCACCACGCCGGGTCACTGGAGGTCATCACCAGATTCGGCGGAATCGCTGCGGCAATCACATACTGCGGCGCCGTATTAACATTGATCCGCCCCGGCAGAACGCCCGATTCGCTGTTCATCGTGCACAGATATCTGAGCATTCGCGAATCCTTCACGGGATCAAAGCGAATCCCGGATTCATTTGCGGCAACGGCAACCAATTCTGTAATGGAGTTGGGATCGGGCGCTAGTGTGGTATTGGAGACAAAGGGGATTCGCTGGAAATCCGCCAGCCGATCAATTGGATAGGAGTAATTGGCAACAGGCAATGGATACCCATAACGGCCAACACTCACGCCGGCATTCGGATTACCCAATGTGGGATTATTATCGCTGACATAACCGAGCTTGTTGGTGAATTTCCAGGCCGTATCCTGGCGTTTGGTTGAGCGAACCCCCAGCTCCTGAGCCAGAAATTCCCTTTGCTCATTCGTAATCTCATCGACAGTAATAAATTGTGAGGCATCTGCCGGATTGGGCCGCTGCAGGGAAATCAGCGCTGAGGGCGTATTTAATCCTGCCCCCCCTGCCATCGGAATAACGGAATATAATCGTTTGGGATCACCGATGGTCACTGAAACAGGGAATAGTCCTGAATAGATTGTGAGTCGACCTGGCGAAATCTCAGAGGATGCCGCAGGTATGGCATAAGAGTTGTTCAGGGAATACTCCAGACCGCCTATTTTGATGCGCCAGCCGTCCAGGCTGATGGCATTCAAATAAGGATTGAGCAGTTCAATCGCAAGGCCCAGCACGCCGCTGGAATCACGATTGACACAGACTTCGGCAATAAACGGCTGCATCTCATAACCATAGATGGTATCTGTCCCGGCCAGGCCGAAATCAAAGGCCGCCATATTGCTGATGAAGTTCAGGGCATCGACCTCATCGATCAACCGGTCGATAATAGTCTTACTGAAAAAGGTAGGATTGCTATTGATCTGTGATCCATAATTGGAATTGCTCAAAGGGCCGGTTGCTGTATCGGCCGTATCATCCAGATAATCAATGATATTGGCAGTAATCTGAGCCGCCTTGCGGGCCGCCAGGAGTTTAACCTCGGCTGGATTGACATTCGCTGCCTGCAAATCATAAAAATAATAGTCGCGAAATGCATACAGCAGGTGCAGAATATTTATTTTTGCAGTTCTTGTATTGGACGTAATATCAAGCTTTCCCAGATTCACCGG
>JAFGQP010000349.1 GCA_016935635.1 Sedimentisphaerales bacterium | reverse complement strand
TAGTTAAGGGGTGGAATTGGACTATTTCGAATTGCGGGGTATGATGTGTAAAATAAGACTATTCCTGATTGCTGTTACCGGGTTCATGCTGACTAATTTGAGTGCCGGTACGGCTTATGCAGTATCGGGGGTAACGCTGCAGCAATGGGGACAGGAAACCACGAGCCAGCATGATCAGCAATATTTCATCGGATGGTATTGTTGATTTTTCTGATTTTACCTCTGTCGCACAAACCTGGCAGCAGGCCGGAAGCTGCAACGGGGACGTGACCTGCGACTGCGAGGTTGATATGAACGACTTTATGATTCTGGCCGATGAGTGGCTGATGCAGATTGAATAAATGGATCTTGGTTTAGACGCCGGAGAGTACGGATGAGACATGTGAATCGATATTATACACCCCTGTTGCTGCTGGGCATCAGCCTGATTGGGCTTTTTGGCGGAACCTCTGCCGATGCGGGCCATTCGGCATTATACAGCGGCGGGCCTTTGTACAGCAACGCAGGCACCCACCGGGATATGATTCGTGCTTCAGGCTTTACCACCATCATCTTGTGGACGATCCATGTCTATCCGGATGGGGACCTGGTGTTGAACGACCAGAAGATTGTCGATGACGGCAAGTATGTGGGGCGAACGGCATGGCCTGGTGAGGTGGCAGCATTTAAAACCGGGATCACATCCGTCAACCGCGTGGAAATTTCCATCGGTTCGTGGGGCGTGGCTGATTTTGAAACCATCGAGAGTCTGATCGCCTCTCAGGGCACCGGGCCTGACAGTATCCTGTATCGCAATTTCAAGGCCATTCGTGATACCATCCCGGCCATTGATGCAGTCAGCTATGATGACGAGAGCAATTATGATGTCAATTCCACGGTGGCTTTGTCTTTAATGCTCAATGACATGGGCTTCAAAATCACCCTATGTCCTTATACACGATCCAGCTTCTGGAAATCCGTCTATACTAATACCAATGCTCAGCGGCCAAGGGCGGTGGACCGGGTTTATCTGCAATGCTACGCCGGCGGCGCAGGGAATAATCCGGGGACATGGAACGGTTATTTTAGCGGTCTGAAAGTGACGCCGGGCCTGTGGTGTTATTCCAACGGGCAGACTCCATCTCAAGTCGCCACCAAGATGAGTACATGGAAATCGGCGTATGATATTGCCGGCGGATTTATGTGGTTTCTGGATGATATGCTGCCGCATGTCGGGACCTATCCAGTGGCACAGTATGGCGACGCAATCAATGATGCGATGGGGATTGTCGCCTACAGCGGTGAGGTGGTTCGGCTGCATCAGGACTGTGACTACGGCGGGTGGTCGGCGGGCTACCGCGTGGGAGCTTATACCGCGGCCCAGATTGCCGCCGGCGGCGGAAAGGACAATGATGCTTCCTCGATGCGGGTTGCGCCGGGTTATACTGTGACCTTGTTTGCCGACGACAATTTTCAGGGGGCGACCTTAGTCAAGACCGCTAATGATTCCTGCTTTGTGGATGACGGCTGGAACGACCGGGCGTCTTCGATGATTATTGAGGCACAGACCCAGCCTGCGGCACACTGGCAATTCAATGATGCAGGCGACCTGATTGCGGAAGATTCCACAACCCAAAACCGCGACGGGACATTAGTCAATATGGACCTCTCGAATTGGGTGTTTGGAAAACGGTGCGGCGGGCTGTTTCTGGATGGAGTCAATGAGTTCGTCGAAATCAAAGGCTTTCCGGGTGTTGTCGGCGGGCGTACGTGCAGTGCATGGATTAAGACGACCGGAACCCGGGATTGTCCGATTGTAACCTGGGGCAGTCCGGCGGCCGGACAAAAATGGATGTTCCGCATGGATCCGGACGGGACACTGGCTGTGGGAATATGGAATGGATATATCAAGACACAGCGAAAAGTCAATGACGGTTTATGGCACCATGTGGCAGCGGTTTTAGAGGATGATGGGACACCGTCAGTCAATGAAATCGTGCTGTATATTGACGGGACGGCAGAAGCCGCCCCTTATGCAAGTAATATGCAGGCGGTTTTAACCTCGGATGAAGAGACTGTTCTGCTGGGTGCCCGCATCGGAGGCAGCCCATCCAACAGTCTTTTTGAAGGCACGCTGGATGAGGTGCGAATCTATAATCGTCCTCTGAGCAGCCTGGAAATACGGAATTTATATCTGGCCGATGTCCTGGTCGGCGATGTGGAATCGGACGGCGATATCGACCTGGCCGACTTTGCAGCGTTAGCCTGGGCCTGGCAGAAAACCGATAGCTGCGGCAGCGATTTAACCTGCGACTGCATCGTCGATATGGATGACTTTATGATTCTGGCCGAGGAATGGCTGATGCAGCTTCCTCTGGATTAATCATACAGGCTGTCTGTCTTAAGGGAACCTTCGTGATTACGGCTGGGCTGACTTATCAGAAGCCCAAATCGCCGCGATCGCTTGTTCGTCGCCAAAGCCTTCAGGAGTTGCCGGGCCGGGATTATTGGCATAATACCATCGCAGGTTGTCTTTGGGTGAACGCAGGGTGCGGCTACCGGGCATCTGGAGCCAGCCGTTCGGGTCGGTTTTGCGAACCCAATCCCATGCATAGCGCAGCCACTGGGACCGATAGTCTTTGCTCTGATGGGCAAACCAAGTAATTTCATCATAGCCCCAAATCCAGATACTGCCGGACTTGGCCTGGCCGGGCGTGGAGCTGACACCCCAGTTGTCGATTTCCACCAGATACGGCAGATGGTCACATTCCCAGCCGCTGAATGTCCGGCCGCCTTTGCTTCGGCCATAAATGCCGTCGGAAAAGCCGACTTTCAAGATCGCTTCCTGGGGTTTGTCAGGGACTTCCATAATTCGCAGGGGGAAGGAGTGGAAATCCAGAAGTAACTGGCCGTTTCGCACGATACCGCCGCTGGGGACGTGGCCATCGCAGATGACCATGTGCCGGCGGGCATGTTTGGCGGCATAGGCTCGTACCATCTCCAGAAGCTGCGACCAATGGGTCAGACCGGGGTCGTTTTTGTCCATAATCTCGACCTGGCCGAAGTGGATTGCCTCGAAGCCGG
>JAFGQP010000348.1 GCA_016935635.1 Sedimentisphaerales bacterium | reverse complement strand
TCTGTCACAGTCATCAGATACTCATGGGCGACTTCCTGAGCGCTAAGACCGTAGTTCCAGATCTTCAGGTCATCGACCATGCCGTTAAAGTATCCGTCACCTTCGCCCCACATGCTTCTGGCGATCCAGTTCTGCGTCGTCGGTGCGAAACTGATCGGATCGTTGGTCATGCTCGTATTGACAGCAACCCGTTCGCCATTGACATACAGCCGAGCGGTATTGCCGGACAGCGTGGCGGAAACAAACGTCCATTGACCAACTGGAACCGCCTCTGCGGCTGAGGTCACCGTTTGTTCGGTACCGGCAACTTTCACCGCAAATCGTACCGCGTTGTTGACGCTGCCGGGATTCAGGCAGAGGAAGACATAGTTATCCGTGTTGTTTCCGAAATCGAGGATTCGGTTCCAGTTGGAACCGCCGCTGGAATAGACCCAGGCCGAAATCGTGATATCCTGATAAGCGGCCACCATGCCTTCATCAATTTGCGCATATTGTGCATCAACGTTGTTCGGATCTGCCGGAGTGGCACGCGGGTTATCAAATTTCAAAGAGGAACTGCCCGCAAGTCCGGGTACCGTATTGGCTTCAAGGACCGGCACATCCGTCCCGGTGTCATTGCTGGCCATGCTCATATCAAATCCGCTGACAGCGTCCGGCGTAATGCCATTAGGATTGACATCATAGGCCATCGACTCCATCACATAATGATTCATCAGGCGTTTGGTCATCACGCGAGCCGGGCCGGTGTCACGATTGGAGGCCGTACTGGGCAGGGAGTTGGTAACGACACAATAGTAGTACCCTTCATCGGCCAACTGAACATCATAAATGGTCAGTGTATCGGTATTCACGCCGGCATAATCAACGCCGTTTTCCAGAGCCACATCGGGGTCGCCGATCTTGTACCATTGATAGGTATCTACCGCCGCTCCCTCCACAGACACGACAAGATCGTTACCAGCATCAACCACATTATAGGCCGGTGCGACAGCCGTGAGGCTTACGGTTGCCGGAACCATAATAAAGGACCACAGATCTCCCATAATATTATTGGGATCGCCGGCCGGATAACCGTCTGCACCGTTATCCATCACTTCTTCGATTTTCCAGTAGTATGTTACGCCTCGAGTGAGGGTGAGCGGCCCGTATTCATTATGCGGGTCGGTCAGACTGGGATCGGCATTATGAACCTGATCCACAGAATCAACCAGGTACACATTGGGATCATTAGTGGAAGACAGATAGATGTTATGGCGAAGAATCGCCGGAAGAACCAGGGAATTATCATCCAAGGCCGCTTCCCAGCCGAGCGTTACTTGCGCCTCCGTCAGGGAGATCGGCGTACCGACGGAACCGTCCGGATTGAGCGGCGTGGCGATCGGATCATGAGGAACGTCTTCTTGCAGGATAATGAGTTTCAGTGCAGCCAATAAAGCCTGCTGACCTGCAGCCGTATTAGGCAGATCCACAGGGTTGCCACTGCCTTGATCCGGAACATTGAACAGTAAACGATCTGAACCGAAGACCGCGCCCGTGCCGGACGTGTCGCCGGCTTTCCAGTATGCAACAACAATTTCACCCGCCGGCGAAGTGGCCAAAATCTGCCCATCCCCGACCGTGCCGGTACCAGGTGCAGAAAAGCCCCAGGTAGCGTCATTCCACCAGTCAGCCGCTCCTGCAGCACCAAAAACATCCGCTCCGGCTTCGGTCACGACGGTTTCGTTTCCGGACAACGTGTGAAACGCACCAATCGGTCCGCTGTGCCAGCCCCAACGATTGCCGTCCGGACGTGCGACATAGCTGGTAAAGCAGACCACAGGAATGGTCAGCGCGTTGAACGTCGCCTTGTTGGTCGCGTTGTCATACGCGCCGCTGGAGAGTACACGTCCGACAATGAACAATTCCGTATCGGCGGGTATGTTTGCCGGAGTGCTGTAATCCCCAAATGTAACGGTCGCACCGAAGTTCTCCACGAGAAAGTCGATGATGGGCTGATTCCCTGTCTGACTTGTCCCGGACAAGGCTATGTTTAAACCTTGACTCGTACTGACGAATACCACAGCGAATAACGCTGTTAATAAAATTACTCTTCTCATTTTAGGTCTCCTAAATTAATTTGGATATTACGACGTCTTGAAATTCCCTTTCAGGCTCTTGCGTCCCTTAGTACACTTGCCATACATATACACTCCGCACATCGCACTTCTTTTCGTCACCAACCTCCTTTCACTGATTGATCCGGTTTTTAATTTTTTATATTTTTACTGTCATTGTCACACCGCAGCCGCAGTGTCACAATAGCATTCCACGTCAGTCGATTTCCAAACTCAATTCCGGGCGGCAGAAGAAGCACCAGTCGTAGGCGTTTCCTTGATTTTCCCTGCCTGCTTTTCCTTCCGTCACGATCAGCGACAGAAAACGGTCCTGTTCAGTCAAATCCACGTCGATGGGGAAATTGCCAGGCGCACTGACGCCGGTCCTCGAAAAACGAACCTGTCCATCCACGACAATCCAGATATCAAAATAATTCGCAATATCCGGATACGGAATCGGGGCTGCGGCAATTGCCGTGAATCGCCCCGGCCTCACGCCATCCGGCAGAAGGCTGCGAATTGCCTGCAGATCAAAGGTGATCCCGATATTGGCATGCATAAATACAGCCGGATTTTCAGGTGTGCCATACCGTACATCGCTGACAATCAGATTCAACTCGTCGTTGATGGATTTACTGCCGTTGATGATGGGAGAGCACCAGTACGCATTGGTATCCGGGCACTGGTCAAAGACATGCCCCTGCGAACTGACAACGGCCGGCTCCGGGCTGCTGTCGGGAATAAAAATACCATCAATACCGGGTATTTTAGAAACCGGGCAAAAGGAGGTCCAGGATTTCTGGTTTCTGAGCCCATAGCCATTCACATACAAGGGACTTTCTGAAAGAGTCCCAGACTCAATCCCAATCCCGAAATCCTGACGGCCGGTTCCCAGCCCGTTGCCGCCGCCGACCAAATCCGCCAGATTGATTGCAGTCTGTCCCCGCCAGATAAATCTGGAGGCAGAGTCGATGGCACGAACAAACAGAGATTCATTGCAGTGAATATCGGAGATGGCGCCGGAGATGCCCGAGACCCTCTTGGCCGCTCCCGCCGCCACCTCCACACTGTTTTTTTTGTCCGATTGTCCGCCGGCAATCAGCATGGTTTTGCCCCGGATAACATGCAGAAAAGTCTCATGGGTCAGGCTGGCCTGAACGCCGAATTCGGTTCCGAAATCGATGACTTTACCGTTTTGGGTATAGACCGAAAAACCAGTTGCCTCCCTGGGTATAATGGCATAAACTTTGCCGTATTGCAGTCCGATTCGATCTTCGGCAAGAATCTGGAATTCTGCCGGGGCTTCAATCACAACCTGCGCATTGTTGTCAAACTGGAGTTCGACCAGCCCTTCACGAAGAATCATCGATTTTCCGTCGGCAAGCAAACGATCTCCGGTTTGCGACAGATTGTTCAGGTTTGCCCATTGCGCCGATATGCTGTCTGTCAGGGTGGCGACTTCAAGACGTGACGGGGCCGGCACAAAGTACATAAAACACACCACAAAGATAACCGCAGCGGCAACCGCTGCAAACGGTATCACGGAGCTCATGCTGATTCTGCGGCGAATTGCTGTATATGTCACATCAATTGGCTGAATGGGCGACGGGTCCGGAGTGTCTTTGACGGGTTCGATTGCTGGGGCTGATTTTTCATACTGCGACATCATTCCCCAGAACTGCTTATCGAATGACTCCCGGTCTGAACTATTTTTGAAGTATTCAGAAGACCTTACTTTGCAGAGAATGGACATAAAATCAAGATAATGTCCAATGGCCTGCGGATGCTCGCGAAGCATTTGTTTTAGCGAGGAAAACTGCTCAGGTGTGCTATGCCCTTCAATCGCAGCATAAATCAGCTCATACAGGCGTTTGAGGTCTTGCGGATTCATTTAAGCCAAATCCTCCGACAAAAGTGTTCGTTTGATGCAGTTGTGCAGCAATACAAAGATTGTCGGAATTCGTTTGTAGAGGGTATGCATGTTACGATTGGTTCTGGTCGCTATTTCCGGCACGGAAAACCGTTCATAAAACCGCAATCGAATCAGATCCAGATCAGAAGGTTCCAACTTGCTCAGGCAGACGGTCAGTGCAGCCAGCTGCTCCTCGGAGCGCTTGGACTCATTCTCGTGTGCCGAGGCAAGGGCATCCAGCATCTGGTCATCAAACTGGAATTCATGTCGTTTTGTACGATAATAATTCGATATGGTCAGCCGGATAATTTTTCGAGCCCAGGCCAGAAAGAAGGTGTCGCGCTGATAGGTATCAAATTTTTCCCACATAATGCTGGCTGATTTCTGGAGAATATCTTCGGCATCTGAATAATTCGGCACCAGTGTCAGGATGAAATTAAACAACTGGTTGTTGTATTTAATAAAATACCCAATATATTCATCTTTTCTGGACATACAAATGCCTCTAATCCTCAGAACATCCTTTATGGTCTTACCTAATTATATGTAATCAAATCTCCGGATTAGTAAAAATTTTATTTTTTTCCCTGTCATATTGCATCCATCCGAGGAAAAAGTGTCTTCTTTCAAATGAGTACATAGCGAGGGGCATGCCGGAATCTATCCGACATGCCCCATCTTTTTATATTTATATGTATATTTTTTATCTATAAACCTTCGATAACAGACAGAATCCTGCCGGCTGAAATGGCCCATCAGTCTCTGTCTGTTCTGTAAAGGCCCCGATTACTGGTCAGAAGGTTTGGCTCTGAGTACGGCCTCAAAAGCTTTTTTGGGCTGATAGTTTCTGTCAAACAGCAGAGGCGAACCTCCGATCCAGGATGTTGCATCATAAACACCCCAAAACGTGACGCGGGTAATTTTGTCCCTGTGTTTGATAAATATACCAAAGAGTTCAGCGTATTTTTGTGCCAGCTTTTTCTGGGTTTCTTCGCTCTGGGCAGTCGAATCGGAGGTACTTTGTCTGTTAATCTGGTTCACATCCGCCCCTCGATAGCCCCGCGTCTGGGTCTTGATGTCCAGTTCGGTAACCATGACCTTTACGCCGGTTGCGGCCAGGCTGTTAATAGCATACTCTAAGGACTCTTTGCTGGGGTATTCCAGGCCGCCATGAAGCTGAATCCCGACACCATCGATCCGAAGGCCTTTGGACTGAAGATGTTTGACAATTTCAACGGCACCATCGCATTTTGCCTTGCTGGTATCCAGATTGTAATCGTTGTAGTACAATTCCATATCCGGGTCAGCCTGATGAGCATATTCAAATGCTTTGGCAATATGATCGAATTTTTGTTCCGGCTTTCCTTCGCCGATAATTCTGAACCATTGTGTGTTTCGCATACTGCCGTTTTCATTGAGTGCTTCATTGACCACATCCCAGCCTTTAATGCGGCCTTTATATCGACCCACGACGGTGGAAATATGGTCTTTCATTCTGGCCAGCAATGCATCACGGGTCAAAGGCTGTCCGGAATCATCCGTAAACACCCAGCCGGGGACCTGGCCGTGCCAAACGAGTGTGTGGCCAATGGGAACCATCTTGTTTTTCTCACAGAATTCAATGAAACTGTCCGCCGGGGCCCAATTGTACTGGCCCGGCTGCGGATGGATCAGCTGCCATTTCATGTCATTTTCCGAGGTGGCCGTATTGAATTGCCGGATGGCGATTGCCGCCGCCTGGGGATCCTGGCCTGTCACAACATTGCGGTTGTAAGCGCCGCCTATCAGGAAATAATCCTTATACACGTCCTTCAACGCCGGCAGGTCGGACACTGCAACTGCAGCGGGTTTTTCGGGACGCTCCTGCGTCAACAGGCCCAGTTGATACGGCAGCAGCTCATAACGTCCATTGATCTTCGGATCACGCCCCTGGAAAAGGAACTGCAGGTTTGCCGGATCAATAGTCGGTGTTTCGTTATAATTGTCCCGAAGCAGTTCACCATGACTGATATCTCTTGTCCAGGGTTCGACACCGTCTTCAAAGGTGACGTTGTTGATCCCGGCAAAGGGCGTCTCCCAGGAGTCTGCACCCGGCAGGGGTTTCCATTCGCCGTCGAGACGGTCGGATATCCATGCGCGATAGTACCGGGCCGGACTCATGGCTTCAATGATCGTCAGATAGGTATTGGTTCCTTTGATCTTGTAGGTCATGCTGCCTTCGAACAGGTTGTTGCGATTGTCCTGGATGGCAATCTCGATATCGCCAAAGCCGTTGGGGAAATCTTCGATTCGGGTCCGGCTGCGATAGAAACGACCATCATCGCCGGTAAAGAACAGATAAGCGTGGGTCTGGTCACAGATGATGTGATAGTCAATCGGGAGCCTCGGGGCGCTGGAGGGCAGTTTCTCAAAGAAGTTCTTTGGTGCCGTCCAGGTTTCGGGCCTGGTAATGTCATCGGTGGTGCAATACTGCGGCTGCTGCGACTGGAAGACGAGGTACCACTTTTTGTGCGGGGTAAAATAGAACAGATGCGGTGCACAATGATATCCTTTTAAACCTGGATTGACATCGACAAAAGTCAGCTTGGCATTGGGAGCTTCGGACCAGTCTTTGAAGTTCAGATAAGCCATGCTCCAGGTCCTGGCTGACGTTGAGTAAACGGTTGCATAGATGTGCCACAGGTCATTGTAGCGGACAATTGTCGGATCTTTGACGGATACGATGGTATGGGTATCATCGGAGACCGGTTTGATCAGCACGCCGGAGGATTTCCACTTGAGCGGTGCAGCAAAAGGCGACTGGATGGATTCTGCGGGTGCTGCGGCAGGCTGACTTGATGCGGCAGCGGCCCGGGCTGCATCCGGGCGGAAAAGATGCTGGGCAAAGTAATACAGATTATTCCGCCATTCGGTGGCGTCATGGGCATTGGAATCCACATGCCAGACATGCGGCACATTATTTTCTTTCAGATAGGCATGCACATCCTGGCTGATGGAAATCAGGCCGTCTTTATTGCCGCAGGCCAGCCATAGCAGTTTCAATTCCTTACGGGCTTTGGCCGGGTCGGGAACTAGCTGCTGAGCCGGTCTGGTGTTGGGTGCTGAGGAAAATCCGCCCACCCAGGCAAATGTTTCCAGATGTCCAAGACCGAAATTGAGGGACTGCCCCCCGCCCATGGAGAGTCCTGCCAGGGCCCGGTGTTCACGATCGGCTGATACAGAATACCGGCTTTTAATGGCGGGTATGACATCATTGAGCAAATCCTGCTCGAATTTCTCAAACGCCGGGGCGGTGCTGTAAACATTTCCCTCCGCCCGGTCGTTGGGCTGGGCACGGCCATTGGGCATCACGACAATCATCGGCTCGGCTTTTTTGTCGGCCAGCAGATTGTCGAACAGGATATTCACTGAGGCAAATCGCTGCCATTCGGTTTCATCGCCGCCGATACCATGCAGCAGGTAAAGAACCGGATATTTGCGGTCGGTTGAGTAGCCTGCGGGGGTATAAACAAGCATCTTACGCCGGGTGCCGACGGTTTTGGAATCATATTCGACTATTTCCATTTTACCGCGGGCAATCCCTTCGCGTTTCTGAGTAATTTCAGGGGCGGGATCGGGGAAAGCCGGCTTATCATCCGGACCCAGTTGGATGGGGCCGCCGAATCGGCGTCCTGCACCTCTGCGGGCCTCCGGAGCGGGGGCGGGTTCGGCTGCACCTGCTTGAGCCCCTGCCTGCGGAATCAGTTCAATTGCATTAATCATCGGATTTTCGGTCTGGGTGGTAAAGTCTATCCGGAACTGCCCGTTGGTCACTTCCACGGGAACCGTTTCGACATAGGCACGATTGGCGCCGCCGGCCTTTGCCCAGATATCAAAATCCTTAAACTCCTTTCCCTGCACTTTATAGGAGAAAACGCGCTGG
>JAFGQP010000071.1 GCA_016935635.1 Sedimentisphaerales bacterium | reverse complement strand
TATTTCAGTCATCGCTTCAAACATACGACAACCGCGGTGATCTGGAATATTTCCTTTGCGGCGGTTATTTGGTTATTAATTCCGTTTATCAGTGTGTTATTGTTTGATATTATGCGGTTGCATGCGGCAGAGGAACTGGCTGAAATGTATATGGACGCCAATCCGTTTGTCCAGGGTGTTGCAGTAATTGAGGGTACAATTCACAGTGGATTGGAGTCCACGCCTTTGTATTACAGTTGGATTCAGTCAGGCACGTCAACAGTCTGGACATCCAGTTTCTGGATATTTGTTGTGATGCTCGGCTATGTCCTAATTGGCTGTGTCTTTGTCTGGTGGACGTGCCGACGATTGAGAAAACGAATCCTATGATATGGATAAGTTATTGCCAAAAAGTGATATACATTTATGTGATAAGATTTTGAACGATTCTTATTCCGGAGTTGCGGGAACTTTTTTAACGAAAGCCCTCCTTTTTACCCGATAAAAGAAGCAGACTATTTTCTTTATATTAACATTTGTAGACCCGGAATTAATAAAATAGTGGGGGCGGGCTTTCGCTTGACAGGGATTCCTTTTCTGCGATACTTACGGAATCTGCAATAATATTGGATTTATGACTAAGAAAATCGCCATTTTGGGTTCAACCGGCTCGATTGGACAGAGTGCCTTGAATGTAATCGAGGCTCTTGGTCCGGAATACGAAGTCTTTGCGCTGTCAGCACATAGTAAAGTCGAAATACTGGCCGAACAGGTCCGTCGATTTCGTCCTGCTGTTGCTGCGCTGACGAACTCAACTGGCCCAGACGGAGTAGATTACCTGAAAACTCGATTTTCGGGTACCATTCTGACTGGCGCTGGTGCCTTGGTTGACATTGCCGGAATGCCCCAGGTCGATATTGTCTTATTTGGTGTGGTTGGTGCAGCAGGATTGCCTGCGGTCATGGCCGCAGCGCAAGCAGGGAAGGTCCTTGCGATTGCCAATAAGGAGCCTTTAGTCATTGCCGGACAAATACTTATGAAAACAGCTCGCCGGCATGGCGCGACGATTCTCCCTGTTGATAGTGAGCATTCGGCAATTTTCCAGTCCCTCCAGGCCGGAAAAGCCAGCGAGGTTAATAAGATTATTTTAACGGCCTCCGGCGGTCCTTTTCGCAAAGCGACCGCAGAAACCTTTGCCAACGCCACCAAAGAGCAGGCACTGGCCCATCCGACATGGGCTATGGGGCCCAAAATTACCGTCGATTCAGCGACCATGATGAATAAGGCGCTTGAGGTCATCGAAGCTGTGCGTTTGTTTGAAACACCGCCGGAAAAAGTGGATGTACTGGTTCATCCGGAGTCCATTGTTCATTCGATGGTGGAATATGTGGATGGATCAGTTATCGCACAATTGGGTACTCCGGATATGAAAACTCCGATTCAGTACGCGTTGACTTATCCCAAACGTGTTCCGGGAATTGCCAAGGGTTTGGATCTAGCACATTTAGGCCGTTTAACCTTTGAATTGCCCAATCGGTCGATTTTCCGTTCACTGGATTTGGGATTTGAGGCCGCTCGTGTAGGGGGATCGGCACCGGCGGTATTTAATGCCGCCAACGAAGCGGCGGTAGAGCAGTTTTTATCAGGCCGAATTCGGCTTGGAACCATTCTTGAATTGGTTGAACATTGCCTGCAGGTTCATGCCGTCAGGCAGGGATTGGGGCTTGAAGAGCTGATGGATGTGGACCGCTGGGCGAGAGCTGAAGTGGAACAGGTATTGAAAAACCGCCGACAACTGATGGTATAACCTCAGAGAAGGCATATATTTGGAGAAATTAGCATGACGGAACAAAAACCGGTACAGAACCAGAATCAACCTGTCCAGCGAAGTCAGATGGACAAGATTTTTAATGTTTTTTTGGTCCTGATTATTGTCGCAGGCTTCCTGTATCTTGTGATGCAGCATCCGGCGATGACCTGGAAAATTTTTCTGGTACTGGTGGGTTTTGGTGCTGTAGTGATGATTCACGAACTGGGGCACTTTTTGATGGCCAAGTTCTGCGGCATCAAAGTCGAGATGTTTTCAATTGGTTTTCCGCCCATTCTGCTGGGCATTCGAAAAACGAAAAAAGGCTTCCGTTTTCGCCTGCTGCCTCAATCCGGAACGACTGAGACCCTTGAAGAAGGGGATTCCGATACAGAATATTGTATCGGGGCCGTTCCCTTTGGAGGCTTTGTCAAAATGCTGGGCCAGTCCGATTCCGGCCCGGTAGAAAAATCGGATGATCCAAGGTCGTTTCTGAACAAACCCATCTGGCAGCGGATTGTCGTGGTGGCCGGCGGTGTCGCATTTAATGCCATTGGTGCCATGATTTTATTTATGGCCTTGTTCCTGCATGGCCTGGAGCTGATGCCGGCTGTGGTTGGCAATGTGGTGCCAGGTTCACCGGCCGATGTGGCCGGACTCAAAGCCGGCGATCGTATTGTTGAAATCGATGGCGAAAAATTTATTGATTTTACAACAGTTATTCTCTCGGCGGCCTTGTCGGATAAGGACCGTGGTGTCAACATAACGGTTGATCGGGCCGGCAGTCCCGAATTTGAAACCCAGCTTGTCGCGGCCAAGATGGTTAACGATACCACTGGCATCCGGGCTTTTGGAATCGGTCAGCCGACGACATTGACCATCAGCCCCGAGATAAAAGATCCCCAGGATGTGGAATATTTATATGAACAATCGGGATTTCGACCCGGCGATACGATTACCGCGATCAATGGAAAACCGATTACCAAGGCCGTGCAATTTGACCAGCAGGTGGCTTCGGCGTTAACTTCAAAAATTATGCTTACTGTATCACGAACATATCCGGCAGGAAGTGCGCCAACAACAGCCGAAGTCGAAATGCCGTTATTATGCGGGCCGCTGTTGCCCAATTTTCAGAACGAATTTGATCTGGCTCATATTTATTCCATGGTGCCTCGTTTGAAAGTCAAGGACGTTTTATACGAGACCGGCAAAGGGGGATTGCAGAAAGGGGATATTATTCTCAAGGTAGCCGATGTTGAGAATCCCACATATAAAGATTTGCGTGATAAGACGACTGCCTACAAGGACAAAGATCTTGAAATGGTTGTCTTGCGGACCAATGCCCAGGGGCAGGAAGCAGCAGAAATGCTGAAGCTGCAGCCGAAGGCCCGTCCGGGAGACAATGGTCGTGCTACCCTGGGAATCCAGGTGGAGCTGGATATGGAACATGCCGTAGTGGCCCAGACGATTTATTCATCGACCGGTCCGGGTGCTCTGGGTATTCCTTCGGGAGCGATTATTACGGCGGTGGATGGAGAATCTGTGCAGAGTTTTTATGATGTGATTAAATTGATTCGCAAGAACGGCGGACAGCATATCAGTATTGACTATCGTCTGGGCCAGGATGGCGGCGGCACCGGGCTGGATGTGCCGGAACAGGATGCGATGCATATCAGCTCAACACTGCATGCGGCGAATGCCCTGCAATTTATGACTTTGCGAGAAACCTTTAAGGCCTCCAATCCCGGCACAGCCATTGTCTGGGGTGTTAAACGTACCAAACAGTATATCATGCAATCCGTGATGACCTTGATTGGTTTATTTACCGATACCGTACCTGCATCATCGCTCAGCGGCCCCGTGGGGATTGCGTCGATCAGTTACAGAATGGCAGGACAGGGGATTCTGGATCTGCTGAATTTCCTGGGGCTGGTCAGTTCATGTCTTGTCGTGATGAATCTGCTGCCGCTGCCGATTGTCGATGGCGGCCTGATTGTTCTGCTCATTATCGAAAAAATTCGGGGTGTTCCCCTGGCCCAGAAGGCCCAGGAAATCATCACCTGGATTGGCCTGATTTTATTATTAAGTGTATTTTTGTGGGTGACCTATAATGACATATTACGCTGGGTTTTGCCCGGCAGATAAGTCGGCTGGCTGAATATGAAAATCAGCGTTGTCATTGCGGCCTATAATGCAGCGGAAACCATCGAGCGAGCAATGCGAAGCATACTGGCTCAGACGCGTCCGGCCGATGAAATTATTGTCGTGGATGACGGTTCCGAAGATAATACATCTCAGATCGCCGGGAGTATGGACAGACGTATCCGGGTGATTCACCAGGCCAATGCGGGCTCCAGTGTGGCCCGCAATACGGGAATTGAGGCGGCCTCGGGCGACTGGATTGCGTTTCTGGACGCCGATGATGAATGGTTTCCGGAAAAACTTCGATTACAGGAAGCACTTCTGGATGCCAATCCGGAACTGGTTTGGGGGTATTGCAATTTTTTTACTGCCCATTCGGGTATTATTTCGAAAAAAGCGGTGTTTCCCAGTCGGATTTCGGACAACGATATGTTCGATGATTATTTGCATGCCTATTGCGCAGGTCTTTATGCATGGACTGGCACATTGCTGATTCAAAAACGCGTTTTTCAAAAGACAGGTCTTTTTGTACCGGGGATGAAACGAGGGCAGGATACAGATCTGTGGTTCAGAATCGCCTATCTTTATCCCCGGGTCGGATACGTTTCAGCACCTTTGGCGATCTATCACCGCGATACACCAAACAGCTCAACTAAAATCAATATTCATTATCAGTTTATGATTGATCATATTGAGCGGCATCTTCAGCTGTCGGAGCAGGCGGGCAGAAAACAGGCTTATCTGGCTGGAGCCTCTAAAATGCTTCAGGATTGGATCCGTGAGCTTGTTCAGCATCGACAGTTTGCCGAAGCCAATGATTTACTGATACGATTTGGGCAGATTGTCCCTGCTCGATTCTGTCGGGAAATATCCTGGCGGATGAAGCTGCCCTGGGCAGGCAGCATGGTGGATTTTTATCTGAAAAGCAAAGACTGCCTGAAGGCCATCGGCCGCAGGAGAAGCATTGAATGATTATCAGTGCCATCATCCCGGCCTTTAATGCCGCCCCCTATCTCGAACGTGCGATACACAGCGTTCTGGTTCAAACCCGTCCGGCCGATGAGATTATCATTGTAGATGATGGCTCGACTGATAATACTCATGAAATCGCAGCTCAGTTTGGCAAAAAAATAAAACTGATTCGTCAGGCCAATGCCGGCGTCAGTGCTGCACGCAATACGGGAATTCGCGCAGCAAAAGGCGACTGGATTGCGTTTTTGGATGCAGATGATGAATGGCTGCCAGACCGGCTCCGCCTGCAATGCGAGCTGCTTGAGCAGCATAAAGATTTAAGCTGGGTGACGGGCAACTTTCTCTATTGTTACTGCAGTCAGGGGCATGCAGCTTATCCGGCGTTGGGGAATGAAAAGCGGTCTAAAGTAATCGAACTTTTGGGTTCGACGCAAACCTTTAATTCGTTTTTTCAGGCGTATGCACTGCAGGCATCCGGCCACATTGATGCTGTATTGGTTCGCAAGGATAAACTGCTTGAGGCCGGACTGTTTGCGGAAGGCCAGAAAATTATCGAAGATGAAGATATGTGGCTTAAGCTGGGCTATATGGGACTGCAGCTTGGTTTCATTCCCGAACCGATAGCGGTGTACCATATCCAGGTGCCTGACAGTGCCATGCAAACCATTCCTGATTCAAACGATGTCGAAACAGTTATAGTACGGCATTTGGATCTGGCAAAAAAAGCGGGCTATCCGCAGGGCTATGATTATTGCCTGAGAACGATTTTGGGATACTGGCTTTACAGACTGCTGATGGCAAATGAAACCAGATCAGCCAGGCGATTATTACGGAAGTTTGGTTTTTTGTTGGGATTTTATTGCACGGCGACGTCATATATTGGCTCATTTTGTCCGGCGCTGTGGCAATGGAATGAAAAACGAAAACAGTCGAGCCGGGAGAGTTAATGGCATCCGTGGACATTATCATCCCGCTGTATAATAAACAGGCAACGATTGAACAGGCCGTTCGTTCGGTTCAATCCCAAACGGTGACTGACTGGCGCCTGATTGTAGTGGATGATGGTTCAACGGACGGCAGCACCGATATTGTCCGGCGTTTGCAGGGCCAGGATCCGCGAATTGAATTGATCCAGCAGCCCAATGCCGGCCCGGGGGCGGCACGGAATGCCGGCATTCGAGCGGCCTTGGCGGAGTATGTCGCGTTTCTGGATGCTGATGACCTGTGGTATCCTGAGCATCTAAAGACCGCTCTGCAAGCGATTACGCAGTATGATGCTGCCGTGGTCGGGACGATGTATTGCCAATGGCCTCGCCAGATCAGCAGCCAGACTCAATGGCTCGAGCGAGGTATCCAGCCCGGCATTTATACGCTCCATGGCAATGAAAACCCGGAATGGGTAGAGGCTTTTATTGTGCTGTTTCATGTGAACACGACAATGATTAAAACCGGCATCGCCCGCAGATATGGCTTTTACGAGGCAGGCTGTAAATATGGAGAAGATTTGATATTTTTTGCCAGGGTGATATTTAACACCACATTTATGCTGGTTGGGGGACAACCTACGGCCCAGTATAATCGTCAGCACAGCGAATTGACTGGACACTATGCCTTTGCTTTGCCCCCGATGCTTGTCGATCCGGAGATTCTGCTGGCAGACTGTCCGCCGGAAAAGAATAATCTGGCCCGGCGTGTTCTGGCCCGTCTGGCTTTGCGAACAGCCTATCACAAGGCTAGAAATGGATATAAAGAGGATGCCCTCAAACTGATCCAATTACATCCGTTAATGAGAGATTTCGCGCCGGCCTGGCGGCAATGTCAATGGGCCGTGCGTCTGAGCGGGATATTGCCGTATTGGGTCCGTTTTAAATGCTGGCTGGAACCCAAAGTGAGGTCGATTATCAGATAACTGGATACTTAATATCAATGACCCAATGAACTCATTAGTCTAAACTATGGAAAACACGTTTCACATTACGGTCGTGATTCCGGCCTTCAATGCAGCCGAACATATTGAACGAGCGATTCACAGTGTTCTGGCTCAGACTTATCCGGCTAATGAAGTCATTGTCGTTAATGATGGTTCGACAGATGATACATTGGAAATTGTGCGTCGATTTGGCGGCCGGGTCAGGCTGATTGAGCAGGCCAATGCCGGGGTCAGCGCCGCCCGGAATGCCGGCATTCATGCTGCTTCCGGCGAATGGATAGCCTTTCTCGATGCGGATGATGAATGGCTGCCGAATTATCTGACTGCTCAGACATCTCTATTAAGCCGCCAGATCAATCTGGTTTGGAGTGTTGCAAATTATTCAACCTGCAGCGATACAGAACATCGAATCTCTCCATTTATGGATCCAGCTGCGGTCCGGCGCAAGATGAATGGAAACGAAATCATTCAGGATTATTTGTCCGCCTTCTGCCATGACTGGATCGGTCATCTGGATACAACCCTGGTTCGAAAAGAGGTTTTGGAGCAGGTCGGCTGTTTCGATGAAACGCTGGTCTGTGCAGAAGATATTGATTTATGGTGGAAAATTGCTTATCTGTATCCCCGGTGCGGTTATCTTGCCGAGCCGCTGGCCATCTACCATTTATCGACCGTCGATAGTCTGACTAAAAAAGAGTATCCGGCCGATTTTTATATCCGGTTCATTTCCCGCCATTGGGTCTTGTCAAAACAGAATAATCGTCAGGAAGCCTTCATGCCTGCGGCATCCAAAATGCTGCGGCTCTGGATTCGAGGCATGTTGTTCGATGTCCGGGGCGGGGACATTCGACGGTTAATAAGCGAATTCCCGGCATTTTATTCTTTTGGATACAGGGTTTGTTTCTATCTGCTGACTCTGTTTCCCGGCCTGACGGCAGGGGGGTGCCGGCTGATTTCCAAAGTGGTTCGCACCCTGCACCTGCGCCGGAGGCTTGTTGCGCCTCCCAGAAACATCAAATCGAAAAATTAGCGTTTGGACGGACTGCTGAGCACACGACCATAGACAGACTCTATTTTTTCAATGAATAGATCTGCTGCAAATTGACGTGTAAATGCATGGGCATTTTCGATAAGCTGTTGACGTAATGAAAGGTCTTGAGTCAGGGTAAGAATTTTGGATGTGATTTCGGCGGGTGAAATAGGGTCCAGAATCAGGGCGTTGACGCCATTTCCGGCAATTTCCCCGAGACCGTCAACACGGCTGCAGATGAGCGGGATTTTCATACTCATCATTTCAATTGCCGCTAATCCAAACGACTCAAATCGCGACGGCATGCATCCAATATCGATCGCATTAAGAACCTCTGCCACATCCGTACGAAATCCCAGAAATCGTATGGCATCATCAACCCCGGCCTCGTGTGTGCGTTTTTGCAGCGAAGCAAGAATCGATCCATCGCCGACAAATACCGCCCGATAACGAGGATTCATTTGCATCAGGGGCATCAGTGCATCCAGGAGCACATCGACTCCCTTGATGAGTTCCATGCGGCCGATGAATCCGATTACAATGTCCTCGTCGGTAAAATGCAGGTCACTCCGAATTTGTTTTCGGATTTCAGGGTCGGGTTTGAATTCATCCAGATTGATGCCGTTATATATTGTGGACAGCATAGATGGAGATTGGCCCAAAATATCACTGATCCGGCAGGATGACGCGTTGGATACAGCAATAATGGCGGCTGCTCGCCGGTACAAGAAACGAAACAAAAATCGGAACAGATGATACTGAAATCCCGGCATCAAAATCGCCCCGTGTTCATGCACAACGACAGGAATATCGAGAAAAAAAGTACTGAATAATCCCGCAACGGCGTCTTTGTGAAGATGGGTGTGAATGACATCAATCTTATTCTCACGACAGATACGCAGGATATCAAAAAATTTTCGGGGATCATAATTTCGATAAGGATTGCAGATCACATTTGTTGCGATGGAAACGGCCCGATTTCCGGATCGCAGCGGATACACAAAATGTTCAAACTGATTTGGGTTGCTGTGTTTGACGATCCGTTGAAGCACAACCTGCGCCCCGCCCAGGCCAAGACTGCCGATAATGTGAAGAACGCGTATCATCGATCTATGCCATCCAGCGATTATACCATAATTTATACATCATCACCGACCAGAATATGCGGGAATAATCCGACTGTCCATCCTGATGCCGCCGCCAGTACTGTTCGAGGGTCTTGCGATCCAAAAACTCCTGCCCGCAGGAATCAAAGACGATCTCCTCGGTAAACTGCCGGATTTCCTTTCGGAAATAATGAACCAGCGGCACACCAAATCCGCGTTTCGGACGGTAAAGAATCTCTGACGGGAGAATTCCCTCAAACGCCTTTTTCAGGATGTATTTGGACCGCCACAGTGACAGCTTAAGGTGGGCTGGAAGACCGCATGCAAATTCGACAAATTCATGGTCCAGGATCGGGACGCGAACCTCAAGGCTGACGGCCATGGAGGCACGATCCTCCTTGACCAGCAGGTCATCGGGCAAATAGTGCTGCATATCCATATTCAAAATATTATTTAATCTGCATGGATAGTCAAACCATCGCCTGAATGGCTCATACCAGTTCTTTGCCTGCTGTCTGGCTTCCTGTTTTGTTCGAAACATATAACTGAGTAGAATCGGATAGAGCTGGTAGTCTTTGAGCGGCTGCTGCATAAAAACACGCCACTTATTCAGTTTATCATATTTCAAAAGACGATTTGCCGCACCAACCGACCAGTCCAGCATCTTTCGCAGCGGAGGGGCCAGATGATTGAAGGTCCGCAGTATCCCAAATTCCCGATGGCGGGGATATCCGGCAAACAGCTCATCGCCCCCCGTGCCCGACAAAGCCACCGTCACATGCTCCCGGGCGACCGTACAAACCAGGTAAGTTGGTATCATTGATGGATCCGCATAGGGTTCGTCGTAATAGTCTGGAAATTTCGGAATAAGACTACGGACATCATCGGCATTAAAGGGGATTTCGTGATGTTCAGCCCCGAATTTTTGTGCCACCAGCTCGGCCCAATGGGATTCATTGAAATCCGGGTAGTCAAACCGTACTGAGAAGGTCTTAAGCTGCTGCTTATGTTTGGTCATCAGCGCCACAAGGATGGAACTGTCCACCCCACCGGATAAAAACGCCCCCAGCGGAACGTCGCTGATCATCTGCATTTTTACACTGCGTTCGAGGCGTTCCACCAGTTCTTCCCGGAGTTGCCTGGTGTTACGCATAGGCTGCTCCTCGAATCGAAGCTGCCAATAGGCTTCTTCCCGCTGGATCGAGCGACTCTTCAGGTCATAAACCAGAAAATGCCCCGGCAGAAGCTGACGGACATGCTGCAGGATGCTCTGCTGGCCGGTCGTATACCCAAAAAGCCAGTAATGGGCCATCGCCTCGGTATCAATGGTCTTTGGAATGCCGCCTTCCAGAAGTACTTTCATCTCCGAACCGAACAGAAATTTCCCCTCTTCGGCATACAGATACAGCGGTTTGATGCCCATCCGGTCGCGTGCCAGAAACAACCGTTGCTGTGTCCGGTCAAAGATGCAGAAGGCAAACTGACCGTTGAGCCGCTCCAGCAGCTCGGTCCCCCATTGTTCATACCCGTGCACCAGCACCTCGGTATCGCTGTGCGACATAAAACGATGCCCGTATCCTTCCAGTTCCCGCCGGATCTCGACAAAATTAAAAATTTCCCCGTTAAACACAACACACGCTGTGCCGTCTTCATTAAACATCGGCTGGATGGCCTGCGTACTCAGGTCCAGGATGCGCAGCCGCTTATGCCCCAGCGAAATCCCCTCGCCGACATAGTATCCATCTTGTTCCGGCCCGCGGTGATGCAGCAGACCGCCCAGTTTCCGGACCAGTGCTTCATCCTGCCAGTTGAATCCCGTAATCCCGCACATAAAGGCTGTTGTATCCTGAGAGGTTACCGTTTCCGGCGTTTCTGTTCAGCCAGACGAACAAAGATCGCCTTATATTGCTCGACAATTGTACTGATATCGTGCTTTTCCTCCACATATTTCCGTCCGTTTTTGCCGATTTCGATATACCGCTGATCATCCAGCAGAAACGCCAGCCCCGCCTTCAATTTGTCCATATCCCCCCGGCAGCACAGCCCGCAGTTATAACGCGTCAAAAACTCATCCGGGTTGACCGCAAACGACAGGATCGCCGCCCCCGCCGCCCCCGCCTGAATGAACGTGTTGGCAAAACCCTCCGAATCAGACGTGTTGATGAAAACTTTAGTTCGTGCAAAGTAATGGCTGATTTCAGAAAAAGAAACATACTCATGAAATGTAAGATTATGTATTAAAGAGGCCTCTTGTTTCAACGTTTCGTAATTATGATCTTCTGTTGCCTTTTGGCAAATCATAACGAATTGCTCTTCAGGAAAATGTCGGGCTAATTCCAGAAATCGTTCGGGATGTTTAAAGTCCGCTGTTCGCCCTGACCAAAGAATAATATCACGAACAGCATTAGAGGCCGGTGGAATTTGGTGGCCGTTGGGGATGACCTGAGAAGGAATTGCCGATGTATTGTATAGATTATTTTTATCGGAGATATTTTGTGTAAAGACAACATCGGCATTGTGAATAGCATTTATGAAATATCGACCGGCAACAGGGTGCTTTTGCACATAAGTTCCATTACACTCATCTGAGTGAGCCGTTCGATAGATGAAAACACGGCTAAAGAATTTGCAGAAATAATAGGTTAGAGGTACTCCGAAAGAAGCTGTTTTGATCATGTAAATATCTGCGTTTGCTTTTCGACATGCTTTCCAGATTTTCCATGCACAATACCAAGGATTGTTATTGAATCTGAAACTTTTTATGACCTGTAAAGAACCAATCTCTTCGATCGGAGGTTGGCCATAATCTGCAGTTATAAAACTAACAGCAAAAAAGGGATCCTTAGAGAGTTCTGTTCCCAGAAAAAACAAATCCACTTCAGCGCCGCCGAAAGTAGCCCGGCATGCTGGGTTCAACAGAGCATAAGCCTTCGGACAGACAAGGCACACTGAAACAAATTGTTTTTTTTTATTCTGCATGGTTTCCCTATTTTCAAGTAGAACCCCCTTATTGTAATGAAATCTTTAAATTTAGCAATAGCGCAAAAAAACAGACGCAATGCAAGTTGCGTCTGTTTAGATCATATATAAGCCTGGCTGTTTTATTTTTTCCGCCTTAAGCCCAGCAAACCCAAGCCGAAAATGAGGATTGTAGCAGGTTCTGGGATGGCTGAAATCTTCCAAATCCGCGATGTGGAATAATCACATTCACAGACATACATGCTGCCATCCGGTCCAAAAGAAAATCCATAAAGTGAAGAGGTGTTGCTGGATACAAATAGAGTTGCCTGTCCATTTTCATCAAGACGATAGATGCTCCATGGAGTGTCGAAGGATTCTATAGCAGAAACAAACAAAGCATTGTCAAAAAAACCGCTTGTGTCGAAGTTCATCGCAAATCCTGCTGCGAGATTAGTGTCAAATAATGTCGGATTACCCTTCTGATCAACACTGAATATGCCGCTTTTATCAGGATATTTTGGATACCATGTACTGATGTACATAGAATTGTTATAGGTTCCATTCGGCGCAATAGAGATGCCCTGAATACAGCCGGACAAATTGTTGAAATAATCGGAAAATACCTGATTTGAGCCGTTTTGTGATATGCTGTATATGCTATCATAAGTTGAAGTTGTAGCATAAAGTTTGTTTCCATAATGACTGCCCCGGTCTAGTGCGATCATAGTACTTCCGGAAATATCTGAGCTGAATGAGGTCTTATTGCCATTTAAATCAATTTGGTATACAGCATCATTGTTTGATGTATTGACATACAGATAATTTCCATATGCGGAACCACCTGTATATTCAATTCCGCAAGGATTTGATAAACATTCAACCCATCCAACTGTAACTTCCCCCGTAGATGATATTTTATTAATTGCCCCGGTGACTTCATGAGTCAGATAGAGATTTCCCTGGGAATCAAAGACCATATCTCTTGTGATTTGGGATGCGGCATCATAATTATTAACAAATATCTCTGCCTTGTATCTTGAATCAAGAACAGCCAAATCCGCAAAAAGCGGAGTCTGAAGTGTCAATACGGCCGCCAAAGTGAATAATACGACGTGTTTCATTGCTGTTTCCTCCATACTAAAACATTTGTTTAAAACAGGACCCCGATGGACCTATTTAGTTCCGTAGCACTAGGATTAATGTCCGAGAGTTGATCCTTCAAAGCTCTCTTCAGTAAATACTATCTTAAAAAAAAGTCTGATAAAAAGCAATAAAAAAATACGGAGTATAGGTAATATGGGGCAGTATATGGGGTGCCTTTATTATGAATTTGGAGTCTGCCTTACAACTTCCCGGCCGCAGTGTACCTTATGCCACCATGCATTGAAAACAAAAATCAGCCACAGCCGGCGGGCGTGGTCTTTCTGTCGATTCAAGTGTTCTGTAAGTAATTGGCAGGCATGATCATAGCGCATAAAACAATGCTCATAATAAGCCCGGTTCAGGATAAACTCCCGCAGCAGCCCCGACTGCCTGAGCCATCCGGAAATCGGGACGGTAAAGCCCCTCTTTTTGCGGTGAATAATTGCCGCCGGCAGGAGGTCCACCGCCATCTGTTTGAGCAGCCGTTTGGTACTGAAATACCGTATTTTATACGCATCCGGAAGCGACAGCACCATCGGCACCAGCCGATAATCCAGAAACGGCACCCGCACCTCCAGCGAATACATCATCGACGCCAAATCCACCTTTTTCAGGATATCTTCGGGCAAATACCCCGCAAAATCATTCAACTGCATCCCCGTCAAATCCCTGCGTCCGGCAGGATGGATAAACTCATCAGCCCTGACAAACCGCTCTCCCAGCAGCCCCACCCGGTCACGGTCGGTAAAGGTGGCCATCCAATTGAGATGTCGCCACTCCGGATTCTCGTGATAATCCTCGACAAATTTCTGCATTTTAAACGCCAGGTGAAGTTTTTTATCCGATGGCGGCAGCAGGTTAACCAGCGGCCGGATAAGCCGGACCGCCCCGGCCGGGATATATTGTGCAAGCTGCCAGGCCTTGTATGAATCATATCCGCCGAACACCTCATCCCCGGCATCGCCGGAAAGACACACCGTCACCGACTGGCGCGTCATCTGTGACAACAGCGCCGTCGGCAATAAAGAGGCATCCCCCAGCGGCTCATCCATACAGCCGATGACACGCTCGATAAACGGCTCATCAATCGCTAAGTACTCCACATGGTGCTTTGTCTGAATATGCTCAGCGACTTGTTTGGAAAACGGAACCTCATCATACGATTCGTCCCTGAAGCCGATTGAAAACGTCTGAAAGTTTTGCCGCTGCCGGGCAATAATCGCCGAGATGACCGATGAATCCACCCCGCCCGACAAAAAACTGCCCACCGGCACATCCGCAATCAGTCTCCTGCTGACCGCATCCGGAACAATGCCCTTTATCGCCTCCACCCGCTCTGAAAGCCCCAGTTGCCGGCATGCCTCCACCCGAGCCGGCAAGTCGAAATACGTACTTTTATGCAGTTGGCGGGTTTGCAGGTCAAACATAAGATTTTCCGCCGGCTTCAGTTTATAACACTGCTGATAAATCGTCTTGTCCGAGCCGATGTATTTCTGATAAAAGAAATAGTTGACCGCTGTCGTATCGATCTGCAAATCCCCCGCCAGCGGCCGGATCGCTTTGAGCTCCGAGGCAAAGATAAACCGGTTTCCGTCGAAATAATAATACAGCGGCTTAATGCCAAACCGGTCGCGGGACAGCAGCAGTGTTTTCTTCTGTGCATCATAAATGCAGAATGCCCACATGCCGTTGAAGCGATTGACGCAATCCGCCCCCCAGCGATGGTACGCCAGCAGGATGACTTCGGTGTCAGTGCCCGAATGGAATCGATACCCCGCCGATTCAAGCTCTTTCCGCAGGTCCGGGTAATTATAGACTTCGCCGTTGTAAACAATCTGTAGATGCTCAAACTGCATGGGCTGATGACCGCGCGGGGATGTATCGATAATCGACAGACGCCGGTGACCGAGACTGACCCGCTCATCGCAGTAAAATCCCGCATCATCCGGCCCGCGATGATGAATGGCATCCGTCATCTGCCTGATCTGCTGAGGGTGATTCCAGTTAAACCCGGCAATCCCGCACATTCAGCTCGTCCCCCCGGCCGTACAATTTCGTGGATGAATGAGCCGCTGGTAATGCTCGATATACCTGTCTGCCACCGCCGACCAGGAATATTTTTCGACAGTCTTGCGGCCCGCATTCGCCATCGCCTGATAGATTTCCGTATCCGAAGCAATGGTCTTTATCGCCGCAGCAAAGCCCTCCATATCCGGATAATTTATGATGATACCATTTTCGCCAATCAGTTCCTCCACCCCTTCACAGGGAGTCGTAACCAACGGCAGGCCCGAGGCAATCGCCTCCAGCATGGCATTGCTCATCCCCTCGTGTTCACTGGCCATCACAAAGATATCGTTTGCCCGGTACAGGTCGGGCATCTGATCGCGTTCAACCAGCCCCTTGAAAATTACTCGCTCGGATAAATTCATGGCCGCGGCCTTTTGCTGCAATGGGTCGAGCAGATTGCCCTGCCCGACAACATTGAGCCGGATATCCAGCCCCTGTTTGGCGGCATGCCCCACCGCATCAATCAGCCAGTCAATGCGTTTGCGGCTGATCAGGCGTCCCACACTCAGCAGATTCACCGGCCTGCCGGGCAGGGGATTCGGTCTCGGATGATAGTGTTGAATATCTACCCCATTAGGGATGTTGGCAATATCCAGTTCCGGCATAAACTGCTTAGCCAGGTCACGCAGCCCGGTGCTGTTGGCCGCAATAAATGAGGCCTTTTTCCATATCCTGCGAAACAGCCCTGCCAGCAGGATATAATCCAGCCCGAGCCGCACATTGTAGCCGGGCACGTCAGAGCCGCGAAGTGAAAGAATATAAGGGACACGGTCAGCCGTCTGATAACACAGCCAGCCGGTAGGGAATGCAAAAAAAGCATGGACTAAATCATACGAGTTTTCATTCAGCAGCCGCAGATAGTGACGTTTTGCCTTGAAAAGCCATTCGATGACCTCCAGCTTGCGCCAGTAATGCGGATTTTTTTTATGAATGCCGACTTTAAAAATGCGAATCG
>JAFGQP010000347.1 GCA_016935635.1 Sedimentisphaerales bacterium | reverse complement strand
CAGCATCTGCGTTTCGGGCCACGGCGGCACATCGGGCAGGGTCTGGGCATCGGATTTATCATCGCCGAATCCGCCGGCACCGAAGAAATTCATCTGTCCTCGCTGGGTATCAACCTGCATCGAGGCCCCTGCCTGCATGGCCTTTTCGAGGGCGGCCATCATCTGGGCGCGGCTGCCGCCGAGATTGTCGAACGCGCCGGCCTTGATGAGGGCTTCCATCACCTGCTTGTTGACGGCCCGCAAATCCACGTTCTCGCAGAAATGGAACAGGCTCTTGAAGCGCCCTGCTTTCTGGCGGGCGGCGATAATCTGTTCGACGGCTTTGGCCCCGACGCCTTTGACGGCGGCCAGGCCGAATCGAATCACGCTGCCGGAGGTAACGCCGTGTTCTTTGTTATAAACAACGGTGAAATCGACAAAGCTTTCGTTGATTTCCGGCGGCAGGACCTCGATGCCCATGCCGCGGCACTCGCCGATATACTCGACAACTTTGTCGGTGTCGCCCATTTCGTAGGTCAGCAGCGCCGCCATGAATTCGACGGGGTAATAGGTCTTCAGCCAGGCGGTCTGATAGGCCACAAAGGAATAGCGAGTTGCGTGGCTTTTGTTAAAGCCGTAGCCGGCAAACCGCTCAATCAATTCGAAGATTTCTTCGGCCACCGTTTCGGTCAGACCCTTCTGGACGCAGCCTTCGACGAATAATTTCTTGGCCGAGGCAATCTTGTCCAGCATCTTTTTACCGATGGCCTTAATCAGCCCATACGCCTCACGCAGCGGGATATCGCCCAGACGGTTGCAGATACGCATGACCTGTTCCTGATAGACCATGATGCCGAAGGTTTCTTCGAGCACTTCCCGCATAATCGGGTGCGGGACGGTCCATTTACCGCCGTGCTTGCGGTCGATATAATCGGGAATCAGGGCCATCGGGCCGGGACGATACAGCGCGTTGGCCGCGATGAGGTCTTCCAGCCGGTCGGGCTTGAGCTTCATGAGCATGTCCTGCATGCCGCCGGATTCAAACTGGAACACGCCTTTGGTTTTTCCCTTGGCGAAGACCTCCTGATAGACCTTCTGGTCGGTGATATCGATTTTTTCGATGTCGATTTTTTTGTTGTGAATCTGTTCGATTAAATCCACCGCCCGCTGGATGATGCTCAGTGTCCGCAGGCCCAGAAAGTCCATCTTGAGCAGGCCGACTTTTTCGACCATCGGACCTTCAAACTGCGTAATCAGGTCATCCGAATCGCCCTGCTTGTACAGCGGCAGGAAATTGGTCAGCGGCGAATCGGCAATGACCACGCCGCAGGCATGGACCGAGGCATGACGGCAAAGGCCCTCCAGCCTCTTGGCCACGTCGATGACTTCCTGATAATGCGGATTCTCATCGTAGGCCTTTTTCAAATCCGGCTCGACGTCCAGCGCCTTGTCGAGGGTCATCTTCAATTCCATCGGTATCAGCTTGGCCAGCTTATCCGCTTCGGCCAGCGGCACGTCCATCACCCGGCAGACATCGCGGATCGCCGCACGTGCCTTCATCGTTCCAAAGGTAATAATCTGTGCAATATGACCATACTTTCCGCGGACGTATTCGAGCACCCGCCCGCGCCCGTCCTGGCAGATGTCAATATCAATATCAGGCATCTCGGTACGCTGCGGGTCCATAAATCGCTCGAACAGCAAATCGTAGCGAATCGGGTCCACATCGCAAACGCCAAGGCAATACCCCACCACCGTGCCGACGGCGCTTCCTCTGGCTCCCACGGGGATGTTATTGGCACGGGCATAATTGCAGAAATCCCAGACAATCAGAAAATAGCTGGCAAAGCCTTTGCCCGAAATCACCTCCAGCTCACGTTCGATACGATCCCGAATTTCAGGGGTTACGGTACCATACTGCCGCTTGGCACCCTCATACACCAGCCGGGAGAGATAATCCTCCGGCGTGCTGCCGTCGGAGGGAGTATATTTGGGCGCGTGGCGGCTTTTCAAATCCAGTTCCACATTGCACCGCTTTGCGATCTCCAGCGTCATATCGCAGGCCTGGGGTGCATACGGGAAAAGCTGCCGCATTTCGTCGGGGCTTTTCAAATACACATCCGGCGGATACACCATCCGCTCGGGGTCGTTGACTTTCTTGCCGGTGCTGATGCAGCACAGGGCATTATGAGCCTTGTAATCCTCGGCCTCCAGAAAATGCACATCGTTGGTTGCAACGACGCCAACACCCATTCGCTGGGCGAGGTCGGCCATCATTTGGCCTAATTGCGGATGTTCATTAGGCTCATGTTCCTGAATTTCAACAAAAAATCGTTCCGTTCCGAAGATTTTAAGGTATTGTTCAATCGCTTTTCGGGCCGCGTCTTCACCGCCCTGCAGAAACTGCACCGGCACCTCGCCAGCGATACAGGCCGTGGTGCAAATCAGACCTTCGTTAAACTGGGCAAGGACTTCTTTGTCGATACGCGGACGGTAGTAAAAACCTTCGGTATATCCGATACTGCTTAATTTCATCAGGTTTTTGTAGCCGGTGTTGTTTTCGGCCAGCAGCAGCAGGTGATAGGCGTTTTCCTTGACGCCGCCGCCTTTCTGTTTTTCGAAGCGCGAGTCGGGTGCAATATAGGCTTCCATTCCAATAATGGGCTTGACGCCGGTTTTTTGAGCAGCGGTATAAAATTCGACCGCCCCGAACATATTGCCGTGGTCGGTCATCGCAACCGAATCCATCCCGAGCTTTTGGCACCGATTGAACAGCCGGTCGAAGGAAATCGCCCCATCCAGAAGCGAATACTGTGTATGTAAGTGCAGATGGATAAAACCTTTATCTGCCATAGTGTCTCCATAAATAAACGTTGCTTTTCATTGCGGCAATCATAGACCTTTTCCGACATAAAGTCAATTGAAGAGTCCGGACCGCAGCAATATCGATGCAACCATTTATGAATACAGGATAATTCAGGTCGGCCTTATCAGGTAAAAGCAAAATGCACCAATAAAAAAACCCGCCGGCGTATTGCCAACGGGCTTTGGAAAATCGTAAAACCAACTGGTCTTTATCGTTAATTTATTGTGTTTTCCGTCTTCGCTGCACTATCTGTTTTGGTCGTGTTTTCAGTAGCAGGTGTTGTTGCAGTCTGGCCGGCCTGTCGTGTACGACCCGGGCGATTCTGACCCTGAGCCTGCTGCTGTCCTGCGGTGCCCTGCTGCTGACGCTGTCTCATCAATTCGGTGAATTGGGCACGGCGTCGGTCTGATTCTTCGGTCTGCTTTTTGTATTCTTCATTGCGCTTGTCAATCATTTTCTGGATGGCAGCGGCAGTCTTTGTCGCATTTTCACTTTCGGCGAGTTTTTTGAGCTCTTCCAGTTCCTTGACGGCTTCGTCATGCAGCTGCTGACGACGCTGCTGGGCACTCTGGTACATTTCCTGAGCGCTCCCGGCGGCCTGAGCGCGGGTGGCCGGATCCTGCCAGGGGCCGCGACCACGAATGTCCTGGCGAACACGCTGTTCTTGTGCATCCATGTTTGTAATTATCGGACGGTTCGGATTGGTGCGAGGCCGGGCCTGCTGGGCTGCTGTCTGGTCTTTGGTTTCAGTCGTTTGCTCATCGGCTGCCCAAGCTGCCAGCGACACAGTCATTACAGTCACTGCGATTAATCCTAAAAGCATCTTTTTCATACTTAAATTCTCCATTCTTTCCTGTCTTGAATTTTTTATTCCCGGCACAAACTGGCCCAATTTAACTTACGCTATCGCTTTCGAAACATGATGCTCGGCATCGAACATCCTGCTGCTCAAATTTACTTTATCGACTTTCTGTACCCAAGTCCCTCAAAAATCGCAATGATTTGTCCGGTCTCATCGGTGATTTTGGCATGATATGAGCCGACCCGACCATTGTCATTGAGTTCGCGTACCTCAGCATAGAGCGTCTTTGATTCCGTGCTTTTGAGATAAGATATATTGACATTCAGAGCAACCGTCGGAATCCCTCGATAATTGGCTGCGGCGGCAAAGGCCACATCCGCCAGGACGAAGATAAGTCCCCCGTGAGGCATACTCAATCCATTGAGATGATGGTCGGCAAGCGAGACTTTGGTTTTGGCAAATCCTTCACCGGCTTCAATCAACTCGATGCCGCAATGCCGGGCAAACGTATCCCTGAGGATAAACTCCTGTATCATCCATGTCACCTTTTCCGCGGCGGATTGAACCGAATCGCGCCGCTTTACTGTCAATGAATATAACCCGGCAGAATTACGGTTCGGGATTGGCGGTATGCACTACCACGCTGGAGTCATCCATCTTCTGTTCGGTTTCCATCCCTTCGAATTTCAGGTGATCTTCATCCTGAACATTGATGCGAATGAGCTTCTTGCCTTTGAATTTACCGCGCAGCAGGTCTTCGGACAGCGGGTCTTCGATATATCGCTCGATTGCCCGACGCAGCGGACGCGCGCCGAATTCGGGATTATATCCCTTGTCGATCAGGAATTCCTTGGCACTGTGGTCAAGTTCCAGATGCAGACCATGCTCCAGCAGCCGCTTGAAGACCTTGTTCAGTTCGTAATCCACAATCGTCTGCAGGTCGTCGCGGGTCAGCGGACGGAAGACAATCTGTCCATCCAGGCGGTTCAGGAATTCGGGGCGGAAGTGCCGCTCGATTTCCTTGTCCAGCATTTCCTTCATTTTTTCATAATTGGCCTGCTCAGTCCGTTTGCCGAAACCGAAGCCGGATTGATTTTTAATCAGATCAGCGCCGATGTTGCTGGTCATAATCAGGATGACGTTCTTGAAGTCCACATGGCGGCCGAACGAGTCGGTCAGGCGGCCTTCTTCCATAATCTGCAGCAGCATATTATAGACATCCGAATGCGCCTTTTCAATTTCATCCAGCAGCAGCACGGCATACGGCCTGCGGCGAATCCGTTCGGTAAGCTGGCCGCCTTCTTCGTAGCCGACATATCCGGGAGGAGCACCAATCAGACGGCTGACGTTGTGCTTTTCCATGTATTCGCTCATGTCGATCTGGATCATCGCATCGGCATCACCAAACATGAATTCAGCCAGGGCACGGGCCAGCAGGGTCTTGCCGACACCACTGGGACCGATGAAGATAAAGCTGCCCATCGGGCGATTCGGGTCTTTGAGACCGCTGCGGCTGCGGCGGACGGCCTTGGCGATGGCGTTGATGGCCTCATCCTGCGAGACCACTTTCTTGTGCAGTTCGGCTTCCAGTTCCAGAAGCTTCTGGGCTTCTTCTTTTTCCAGACGGGTCAGCGGCACGCCGGTCATCTTGCTGACGACTTCGGCGACAACTTCGATATCGACTTCGCCGACGACTTCGTCGTTCTTTTCCTGCCATTGGCGCTGAATCTCGGCCTTTTCGTCGAGAATCCGCTGAATATCATCACGCAGTGCGGCCGCCCGCTCATAATCGGCGTTGCGCACGGCTTCGTCTTTTTCCATCTGCAGTTTTTCGATGCGGGCTTCAAACTCCGCCAGGTCCGGCGGCGGGGTCATGTTTTTCAGACGCACACGGGCTCCCGCTTCATCAATGACATCAATCGCCTTGTCCGGCAGGCAGCGGCCCGAGATATATCGGCTGGACAGCTCCACCGCCTGGAACAGGGCTTCGTTGGTGAATTTTACACGGTGATGCTTTTCATAGCGATCGCGCAGCCCTTTGAGAATCTGAACCGCTTCATCTTTATTCGGGGGTTCCACAACAATCGTCTGGAAGCGGCGTTCCAGCGCGGCATCCTTTTCGATGTACTTGCGGTACTCGTCGAAGGTTGTCGCACCGATGCACTGCACTTCGCCGCGGGCTAAAGCGGGCTTGAGCACATTGGATGCGTCAATGGCACCTTCCGCCCCGCCGGCACCGACCAGGGTATGGAGTTCATCAACAAACAGAATCACATTGGCCGCGCGACGGACCTCGTTAATGACAGCTTTGATGCGTTCTTCAAACTGACCGCGATACTTGGTCCCGGCCACCATCATGGCCAAGTCCAACACCACAATACGTTTGTCTTTCAGAATTTCAGGCACTTTGTGATGATCAATTTGCTGGGCCAGTCCTTCGACAATCGCAGTCTTGCCGACGCCGGCTTCACCCAGCAGCACCGGGTTATTTTTGGTTCTGCGGCAGAGAATCTGAATCAGACGCTCTATCTCGTTGGACCGGCCTATAACCGGATCCAGTTCACCCTTGGCTGCAAGCTCGGTTAAATCACGACCAAAACTGTCCAGGGCCGGGGTCTTGCTTTTGGGCTTCACGCCGGCAGTTGTTCCGCCATTGGCCGGAGGATTCATCTTCATGCCCATGGGAGGATAGGTGCCCGCATTGTCTTCCACACCCGCGCCCAGCAGGTTCAGAACTTCCTGGCGAACATCTTCCAGCTTCAGCCCCAGGCTCATAATCACCTGGGCGGCGATGCCTTCGGTTTCTCGCAGAAGGCCCAGCAGGATATGCTCGGTACCCACGTAATTGTGGTTCAGGGAGCGAGCTTCCTCGATGGCGTATTCAATGACCTTCTTGGCCCGCGGTGTCTGAGGCAGCTTGCCCATGGTCACCATATCCGGGCCGCTTTTGACCAGCTTTTCAATTTCCAGGCGCAGCTTCTTGATGTCCACGTCCAGATTTTTCAGCACCTGCGCACCCACTCCGCTGCCTTCTTTGACCAGGCCCAGAAGGATGTGCTCGGTGCCGATGTATTCGTGGTTAAAACGCTGTGCTTCCTGATTGGCCAGCGCCATCACTTTTCTTGCACGGTCGGTAAAACGTTCGAACATAGATATTTCCTTATGATTGCCCGGTTGCCCGGCGGTAACATTCAGGCATTTCCCTGCCGTCTTTTACCGCAATTATTCCATTTCCGATATATTTCTCTTCTTTTCTCATCCACTATTTTTCATCATTCATGAGTTATTGTAAGCCATTTGGACAGAACTGTCAAATTCTGCCTGATCCCCCATTCGGACGGCCTTCATATTATACCCCATTCCAAGAATCTTGTTCGTTCCCATAAAATCAGTCTTTTTTCCCTGCATTAAGCGATTTTCAGTGCTGTCATCACGTTTATTCTGAAAACGACATAATCCACCTGATCGATATTTGGACTTTACTGTATTGAAAATCCACTCTTTATATCGACAAAAAACCAACCCCACTTTGAATTCGAAACGGCAAAATTTGAAAATGATTATTTACCCAGTTTGTGTGTGATGTACTTTATAAGCACCGTTTTGCTGCGAGAATGGCCCTGGAACACATTAAAAATACAGATAACCGTGCCTTGAGCGGACAATTTCATCCAGAAACAGTCTAAGTGCTGTTTGCAGGCATAAAAAAACCGGGCTGCCGATAGTATTCGACAGCCCGGCTCGAATTCTAAACAGCTTCAATTTATTGCTGCACAATCGGCTGCTGGGCAGAAAAAACTCTGCCGGCAATATAATCGGTGAATCGCACTTTGACCGTCAAACCTTTTTCATGACCTTTGACGATTCCATCCACTGGGAAACTGAGACGATAGAAACTGCTCATCATCGTTCCGGCCCAGAGTGTTTTTAATTGCTCAGGCTCAATAACCCATTGTTTGAGCAAGGCTCCCTGCGGATTGGCAGCATCCAGATTCCACAACTCCACCTCCACACGTCCGGGCGCCTTCACTTTATCCTGCGAAGAGTCAATCGTCTCAAGATAAATCGCCAGGATTTCTTTGGAACCATTGTTGTCTTTGTCGTACAGGCCGGAGCGACTGCCGATCTCGATTCGGGTCAAAGTATCAAGAATCGCTGCACGCTGTTGGGCATCAACCGCCTGCAGCGTCTGAACCTGCCGGCGGAGCTGCTGATTTTCTTTTTCGAGCGATTCGGCGCGGGCCGTCAGCGTATCTTTTTCGCTGTTGAGGCTTTTGACCTGCCCCCAGAGGGAGTCATTCGGGTCCGAGCTGGAACACCCGCCCAGAATCATCCCCACCGCCAAAAGAGCCCAACACACTCTGGTCATAAGTCCGCCTGCTATGCGAATTAAGTCTTATTCTTCAATTGCACTATGTTTGATATCCGGCTCTTTACGCAGAATTGCGTCGGCCAGACCGTATTGAACGGATTCATCGGCTTCCAGCCACAGGTTGCGGTCGCAGTCTTTCTGAATCTGAGCCACCTCTTTTCCGGTGTGTTCGGCCAGAATCTGATACAGCCGGCTGCGCAGCCGCAGAATTTCCCGGGCTTCGATTTCCAGGTCTGTCGCCGGAGCCACCATTTCGCCGTGCAGCAACGGCTGATGCAGGAGAACACGGCTGTTGGGCAGGATATACCGCTTGCCTTTTTCACCGCCGGCAAACAGCACCGCCCCCATGCTGGCGGCCTGTCCTACGCAGTAGGTTGCTACCGGACAGCGAAGGAAACGCATCGTATCATAAATCGCAAGGCCCGCCGTAATCGTACCGCCGGGAGAATTGATATAGAAATGAATATCTGAATTGCTGTCTTCGTTGCTCAAAAACAGCATCTGCGCGATAATCAGGTTGGCTGAATCATCATCGACCTGACTGCCGAGGAAAACAATGCGGTCCTTGAGCAGCCGTGAATAGATATCATACGCCCGCTCGCCGCGGCCGGTCTTTTCGATTACAATCGGTACCAAATTATTGGAAAAGGTCATAGTCGCCTCGTTATCTCAAGCCGGTTTCCGGCGGTTATTTCTTGTCTTCTTTGGTTTGGTCCTGCTCGCGGAGCACATCGTCAATCAGACCCCAGGTCTTGGCTTCTTCGGCAGACATGTATTTATCGCGTTCAGTCTCCTCGGCCAGTTTTTCCTGGGTCAGACCGGTGTGTTTGGCAAGCACTTCATTAATCATCTTCTTGGATTTGATGATTTCCTCGGCCTGAATGCGGATATCTTCGGCCTGGCCGGTCACTCCGCCCCACGGCTGGTGCAGCATAATCTTGGCATGAGGCAGGGCATGACGCCGTCCTTTGGTGCCGGCGGCCAGAATCACCGCCCCGCCGGACTGGGCCCGGCCAATACAGTAGGTCGCTACCGGCGAACCGATAAATCGTATCGTGTCATAAATCGCCATCGTATCATCCACAGCGCCGCCGGGAGAATTGATATAGAGGCTGATTTCTACGCCGCGTTTGAGATTGTCCAGATACAGAAGTTTCATAATGACTTCTGAGGCAAGACGATAGGATATCTCACCTATCAAAAACACAATCCGGTTTTCCAGCAGCAGGTCATCGAGTGTCATTTCACGGGTTCGCTGATACTGAACCTGAAGGCGTGCATCGGTCATCTGCATGCTATTCTGCTCGAACTTGTTTGAGGGCTGATAAATCATCCAGACTCCTTTTTGGCTTTCCTATTTGCTTTTTTGGGTTTTTCTCGGACGAAGGTCCATAGAGACCACTCGTGCCGGACGGATTTTCCTGTCTTTATATCGGAAAAAGACAGCTTTGACTTTCCATTTTCTTCAAAATCAGTCGGGTTTTCCCTGTCACATAAAGACAGGATAGTATAACACAAGATGCGCATAAAAAAAGCCTCCCGTCTGGATCGGGAGGCAAAATTCTGGGGAATAGGGACTCGAACCCCAACTAGATGGTCCAGAGCCATCCGTGCTACCATTACACCATTCCCCAATACTATCTCAGTTTTCTGAAATTGCCGTAAGAAAACGGCATTCTGACCTCAAGGAGGTGCTATTCCGGGATAATATAGCGGCAATTTTGGGGAGCGTCAAGTATGAAAAATGACCAAAATGGGAGAATATTCCCTGAATTTATGGAGTGACATCGGTAAATTGGGCATAAAAGGCCGAATGGTCATAAAGCCGCTGCAAATCTATATCCTGAAGTTTCATGGCCCGCTGAATATGCGGCAGGTATTCCTTGACCACGGCGACATGCAAACGCATGAGCTGGCAATATTCGGACAAACGCTGTCTGGATGCGGTTAATCCCTCTACCGGACAGCGTCCTCCGCAATAGGGATGCACGCCGCAGGAACCGCAGCCCAGGTCATTTTTGTAAGTAATTAATTTTGATAATTCTTTGGGCTCAATTTCCGGGCTGCCGTCGGGACTGACCAGGCCAAGCACCCACTTGGGCCCTAAGTCCGCACAGGCCAGGATTTTCCCTCCCGAGATATCATAATTACGATCTAATTCCACACCACAGGCCGTTGACCCGCGGAGTTTGCCGGAAAGCAGATATAAAACCAGTTCGGATATGTGTACAATCGACAGGATGCGGCCCAGACTCAGGAATTCCAGATAAATATGCATCACCTGACGAAGCTGGGATTCATACTCCTGAAGATAGCGGCTGAAATCCTCAAAGGGCTCTTCGGTTTCGATCCAGTGATAGAACCAGTGATCGGCCAGACCGTGCTCATATAAATACAGAAACTCTTCAAAGCAATCTGTCAACGACTGTCCTTCGCGCAGGGTGGACCACATCAGCACAGATGCTGTTGGATACTGGGACAGATTTCTCAATCCGCGATGAATCTGGGCTAAATCCGTACCGGGACGATTTGTATTATGCTGTTCGATCTGGCCGTCAATTGAAACCGACACCAGCCAGAGCTTGTTGAATAATTGCGGAAACTGACGAAGGGATTCTTCCAGAAGCTGACCATTGGTATAGAGCATATAACGCAGCGGCAAGGGCGGATTTACGGATAACAAATCCATCGTTTGCTGAATTTTTTCGCATTCCAAAAGCGGTTCTCCGCCGTACAGGCATATTACGGCATAATCTTCTTTCCTTTCGGCCAGAAGTCGGCAGATTGCGGCACTGTCCCGCTGGGGCTGAACATCAAAATCTTTGGATTGCCGTTGTGATGCCGCGTCTTTGAAAGTAATTGTGGAACTGATACAGCCTCTGCATTGGGCGTTGCAGCGACCTGTCACCGACAGGTGGAGCATATAAGGACTGTCTTCAAAAAAAACGCTTTCCCGAGAGAGATCATGACGCATATCCACTGAATCAGGAACACTCAGATCACCATACTGGGGATGCACATAACCCGAGCTTTTCCCGTCCTGATTGCCGGAATTTGCCTGTTGTGATTGTTCCATAGTCGAACCTGCCATTCAACAAGTCATACGCTCAATACGCCGGCATTATACCAGACAAAGACGCTCGCTTAAAGGAAAAAATCCTGCAGTTAACGACTCTACGAATCCAGAGTATATAAATGGGGTGAAACTGAATCTGCCTTCAGGTCAACCGTTGCATACCTGCCCTGTTTTAGGGGACCGGGATTTACCAGAGTCGTTGGACCGATTCGGTCTATTCCGAAAGCCTCATGAATATGTCCTGAAACAGCCAATAGCGGCCGGTACGTTTCAATAAATCGACGAATCGAGGGGCTGCCGGTGCTGCGTCCGGCAACGGTATCGACCGCGGTTCCAAAGGCCGGCTGGTGGGTCACCAGAATCAGCCTTTTCGATGCTGAAAATGCGGAATTGGCTTCGTTTAGCTGCAATGCTTTGCTGAGAATCGTTTCAAAAAAGTCGTCCTTGCATTCATTGGGGGTCAAGCCCGGACAAGGCAGGCTTCCGCCGGCACCAACGAAAAGATAGCCGCCCTGCTGCAATGCGCGACCATGCAGGCTGATTTGTTTCGATTCAAGATATTGACTAACTCCTTCCGGGTCACAATTCCCGGGCACCGCCAAAACAGGCACTGGCTGTGACAAAAGCGGGTCAAGAACAGACGCCGCATGGTCTGCTTCACCGAAAGTTGT
>JAFGQP010000346.1 GCA_016935635.1 Sedimentisphaerales bacterium | reverse complement strand
GAGCATGTTGCCCCTTGATCCTATGGGTGAAATCAGATGTGCAGGAAGTCTCTGTGTTAATTGCGAATCTTCTCTGACTGTCGCATTCATTTTTCTGCCGTCAGGAAGTGTAACCCTCGCCGATTGCCCAATACGCGCGTATTTGGCATATTTTGGATTGAGGTACGCTACAACATAGGGCCTGTCAGAACGACCGATTGCGGCAATGGGTGATCCGGGTGAGAGGGCCTCTCCCGGGGACGCAAAGATATCAAGTATTCGTCCGTCGTAAGGTGTTATTTGCGCCATGCGCGCCAGCCGTTCTTCAATGGTTTTAAGCTGCGCCTCTAACCGTATCTGATCCCTGTTTTGCATCGAAGGGGCCATGGCTGCCTGTTTGAGGGTTTCTTCTTCATAGGCCTGCCGTTCATAAACCGCATTATCATAGTCTGCCTGTGCCTTGTCTTTTCGCTCACGGGCAGTTGTCAGCTCCGCCAGGGTAGCTGCACCCTGTTCAAATAAAAATGACATGGTCTGAAAATAGTCTTTCTGAGAGGAGAGAACCCGGCGGGTAAGGGCTACGCGGTTGTCCAATAATTGTTCTCTGGCATATGAATTAAGCATTTGTTCATCATTAAGCGAAGTCAACTCAGCTTCAGCCTGGCGTTTCTGGGCGGAAAGATCAGGGTCGAGTAGATTGGCGATAACAGCGCCTGCTGTTACCTCCTGTCCGGGTTTTACCGAAATGGTGTCTACAATGCCGTTTACCGTGCTGTTAACCTCAATCTTATCCAGCGAGATATACCCCTGCGCCGTAACAATGACAAATGACAGCCCCATTTTAAAAAGAAAGTAAAGCAGGGGGCTTGAGACTATGAGAAGAATGAGGTACCAGCGCCATTGCGCAAACTTCCTTTTTGCGGGGGCGTATGGGACCTTCACGCCATGCTGTACTGAAGGGTCCTTTTGTCTGTTTGAAAACTGGATTTTCATGGGGACATCTCAAGAAAGGATTGCCAGTCCTGTACAACCAGCGAACCAAAATATTTGTATTGCAATTGTTCTGACAGCGTTGTCAACTTCAATAAAAAGTCTTTTCTTGCTATATCATGATAACTTTCAGCAGTAGAAAGAATCGGCTCAACACTCTGGGCTATGGAAAATGTCAGACGCGGGTACTGTTCTATAATCGAGCCGGCAATTTGGGAAACCCGTCTGGTATCAGTTATATATATCATAAGAATTATTTCATCCAATGCCGATTTATCAAACGAAGACGCCAGAAACGAACCTGTAGAAGTATCCTGAAGGTATCTGTAGTGCATGGAGAGGCCAACCGGTAATGCCGTGGAGCTTTTAACTGCGGTTACTGTCTCGCATAACCGGCCCAGTAACCATTCGCTTTCATGTTCTGCGAAAGTGAGCTGATCCGGTTCCAGATCCAGGTGAATCCCCTGGAAAGGAATATCTGTAAATGACCGGATCAATTCTGTCAGTGAGTCCCGGTGCTCAGGCAGTATCCAGGAGGGATCACCGAGCAGCCATTCCACACGGATCCCATGATCCCTGGCCGCGTCTATAAATTGAACGATCGATTGACGTTGATGCAGGTTTTGCATGGCGTTGATTTGCTGTGTTGTAAATGAAAGCAGCAACCGCCTTACACCCAGTCTGGTGATGTTTTCAAACCATTGACCTTGGGTGTCTGAATCAAATGGCAAATCCTGTGTGTCCCAGACATAGAAGGTCAGACCATGGAATATGCCCGGTTTGTTGATAGCTTTAACCGCCTCTTCCCATGATGTCTCAGGATAGTATCGAGGCGCAGTTTTATCCTTTTCAAGGCCTTGGTCTGATGGTGATGTTGAATCGGCATAACTTAATAACACAGCCTGCTGGACAAGTAATTGTGATTGCGCTTCAACCAGGTCCAAAGCGGCCCGCAGGGCTTCGATGCGGCTTTGCTGCAATTTCTCAATAACATCTCCGGGAAGATAGGCAAGCCTCAGCAGATTCTCCCTGACGCGTTCCTGGGCCGCGCTCAGCCGTCGGCGCGCAAACTCTATATTGCTATTGGCAGTCCCGTAAATCTGAAGGGCGTCATGGGCCTCAATCAAAAGAGATGACTCGGTTATTACAGTTTGCTGTTTTAGTTGATCAAGTACATTACGCTCGATTCTTCTCTTTGCGGATATTGCTTTTTTGGCGTTCCACGGAAAATCAAACTGTACATTCAGGTAAACTCCATAACCTGATTCAGAATCCGGGGCTTCTGTTGAAACCCTGCCGACAAGCTCTATATGCCCATCGAGGTTCTGCCTGTCCGTAAGACGAATAAGTTCTTCCTGCTGAGTTATTTTTTCCCTGATTGCTTGGAGCCTGGGATGATTTGAAAGGATCAGGTCCTCCATCTCCTTGGCGTCCGTGCATGGCGTTTCCATTTGCGGAAAAACAGCTTTAAAAGGCACTAACGTTTGTCCCGTAATATGGCCCAGAAAGCCCAGTGCCCGCCGTTGAATGGCGATTTGCTCCTGCGCCATGCGATGAACAAGCGAGATGGCTGACATGAATTCCAGACGGTCAGACTCAAGGAGCAAGCCCGCCTCTTTACGATACTCCAACGCCTGTGTCAAATCTTCTTCATCATTCAGAAATTCGCCTGTTAATAGTTGTTTTTCCTGTGCCGCCCAATAGGCTATGTATTGTTTTCTGAGTAACAGCAGGTTTTCACTTATCAGGATGGCCCGGTTTTTATCTTTTTCTTTTATCTCATATTCCGACCGTAAAATCTCTTTTTGCTCGGAATAATGGCTGCCAAGCAACGGATGGCGCAAACCGGCTTTTAGATTGAGCTGGTTATATTCCCTGAAGTAGTCATTGCCTGTGGCTTCACGGAAGCGGCCTACTTCGCTTCCGGCAAATGCCTGTAAACCTGACTCGGCTTCAATCTGATTCAGTCTTCCGATACTTTCTTCCAGTTCGGCTACTGCAAGAAGTATGTTTGGCCCGGTATTGATTTTAGGTTCAAGTTCATGGAGATAAATCACAGAAGGCGGGCTAACGTTGGCCGGTTCGTTATTTCCGGGAGAACCAAAGGAAATAACATGAAACAGAATGGTAAAAAGTCCGAGCGTAAAGATACAAAAAGATTTAAATCTAAATGTGATTGAAAAACGAATTTTAGAAAAACAATAAGGCCGCATATTTGCTTTCAATAACAGTCTTTTAAAACTAGTACTTTGTTTTTTTAAGAACCCACCATGGCGCCATACTTGAATCGAGGTGGGATTTGAGCAGCATCTCCTTAAGGGTTGCCAATCCGTTCCATATTCTTAAAAGAAAAGTATAGAACGGCACTAAAGGTATCAGCCATGCCAGACGTAGATCCTCTTTCGGCCTTTCCGACAGCATGGTTATGTACATGATATAAAAAACCGATGTGATGACCATATAAAAGAGATATACAAGTATCCAGACACCCAGGACAAAACCCGGTGAGTAGATAGTAAAGACATACATACTGTAAATGATAATAATAAAAGGCATGACCAGTTGAAAGAAGATGCCTGTCCAAAGCTGCATAATCAGATTTTTCCATCCGAAGAGACGCGGAGAGAAGCTGAGCGGATGCTTGCGTATGTAAAGGTAATAAAGGTCGCCGTCCCACCGCAGCCGCTGGTTAAATAACCCGCGCCAGTTCGTTGGGGCATCTGTATGCCCCATGGCATTGGGTTCAAATTTGATTTTCGTCCCCTTGTGACGGCCAAAATAATTTTTCATTCTCATGGTAATATCCAGGTCTTCAGCGGTTCCGGCGTCCCATCCCCCGATAGTTTTTATGAAACTTTTTCGGAAAATACCGAAGGCACCGGAAATATTATTAACCACGTTAAATTCGCTTAACCCGGTTTTGCTGGCATGAATGGAAAGCATATATTCAAGTGCCTGAAACCTGGTTACCATGTTGGTCATTGCGTTTCTTACTCTCAAACTCCCTGCTACCCCAACCACATCAGGGTCTGCAAAATGGCGGCACGCTGATGCAACCATATTATTGTCAAAGGATGTGTCGCCATCAAGCGCCATAACGATTTCACCACTGGCCATACTCAATCCGGTATTCAGCGAGGATACCCTGCCACCGCGCGTCCACTTCGGGATAACATACAACCTGCGGTTGGGACGGTTCCTGGCATAGGATTGCTGGCGCAAGGCGGCCTGGTATGTATGATTATTCTGAATTGCGCCATCAATAATCGGGATGATTTCGATAACCCCTGGATATATCTGTTCAGCCAGTGAGCGAATGGTCTTGGCCACATCCTCGCCTTCACTGTAACATGTTATTAGGCAGGAAACTCTGGGGTAATACATCTCTTTTGCGGGGATTTCAAAGGAATTGCGAAGATAGTAGCGTAAGATTCCCATCATAATGAACAGGTAGACTGGCAGTTCAAAAAGTAAAACAAACGGGATGAATTTCCAGGCAAACTGCATCATCCCGTTGTTAACAGGGGTCGACAGCAGTAATATCAGGGTGTGCAGGGTTTCTGCTAAAACATCCATCATTCGAGCACCTCACTTTGAAGTCGCGCCATGAGTAATTTGGTAGTTTCGGCATCAATACTTTGCGATGGTGCATGGTAGCTGGCAGTAGTTATTTGCAGACCTATCTCACTTTCGGTCTGGATGTCCAGAATTCGATTAAGTACGATCTGGCTGCCGGAGGGCGGTGTCTTGGGCAGCAGGAGCCACAGGGTGTTCTGATTGGTACGTGTTGTAAGGTCCGTGCTCCTGATCAGCTCACGAACACGCCGGGCGAACTCATCAATCAGTTCCTTTGTTTTATGACGCCCTATTTTGTCGGCTAGCTCAATCAGATTGACCATGCGTATGGCAATCAAGCTGAAGTGTTCATCAGTATGCCGCCTGCATAATGACAACAGCCAGTCCAGAATAGATTCAAAAACTATCGGATTGACATAATTGAGATTATCAAAAAGAGAAAAGATATCTTCTACAGAACCGGTAGTGGCGCTTATACGGCCTTTTTCCGTCAGTTGGTAGGAATAGATGGGCCTGGGCGCCAGGGCGTCCGGGTCACTGGCTGTACCGCAGTGCATACAGTGACATGATACGGCGGGTTCAACAAAAATGTGTCCGCATTCCCTGCAATGGAAGTTTTCTAAAGGACGATCATAATCCGAACCAATGTGCCTCAGACGGCCTTTGCAGTTAGGACAAATCAGGGCGTCCTGGGTGAAAAAGGATTTCTCAGGGGCAACATGGCCACATGCAAAACAGTGAAGAAATGGTTGATGGATAATATCTATGGCCCCGCAATTGGGGCAGACATCGATGTAATTCAAATGTGCGCCATTACATTTTGGGCATAGCCTGAGTCTGTCGATCAATTGAGACGTTTCTACCAGTTTGCGGTCCAACAGGCCTTCAATTAGGGCAGATCCGGTGACTCCACCAAAAATGGCGTCGATCAATGGAAAACGATAATATGATTCATTCTGCCAGTGACGGTAAGGAACCAGAATATCCACGGGTCTTGAGTAGAGCAGCGCCAGCATCCGGTAGGTATCGCTGCCGGATTCCTCCATGTATTCAACATCTATTTTCTTAAGTGCCTGGATGATATCAGCAGCCTTTTCTGTTGCCTCTTTTACATCTTTTACAATAGCGTCAAGCAGTCTGTCAGTTGGATCACCAAATGATGTGAAGGAAAAAAGCGGTATCAATCCCAGTTTTGGATCGGCCCGCAGGTTTTTAATCAATGTCAGGGCTTTAAGACCATCATTGCTCCCGACAACGAAGCAATATGGCTTTATACCTTTCTGCTTTATTTCCTGATAGTCCTGCGTTTTAAGTATGAAAAGGGAATCACCCTGGATTTTATCATCAAAACCCCCGGTCAAT
>JAFGQP010000345.1 GCA_016935635.1 Sedimentisphaerales bacterium | reverse complement strand
CTGTGGGGACCGCCGCCGATGCAGAAACCCAACCTTTATGCGGCTGTGACCCGCGTTGTTCAACAGAAACAACTTCTTGACCAATACGAAACTCGTTTCGGCATCTGCTCTCTGCGGTTTGATGCGAACTCGGGCATCTATGTGAACGACGAACGCATTTCCATCAAGGGCGCCAACCAGCATCATGATCTTGGCCCGCTGGGGGCGGCGTTTAATGTGTGTGCCGCACAGCGTCAGCTCGAGATGCTTCGGGAGGCCGGCTGCAATGCGATTCGCATGGCACACAATCCATCCGCTCCGGAGCTTCTTGAGTTGGCAGATAAAATGGGATTTCTCGTTGTCGATGAGATTTTCGATGTCTGGGAACGCAAAAAGACTCAGCTGGATTCTCATCTTATTTTTACGGACTGGCATGAACAGGATGTGCGTGCATTTATCCGACGCGACCGCAATCACCCTTCTGTGATCATGTGGAGTTTCGGCAATGAAGTTGGTGAACAATACACCGGCGACGAGGGGGCCGCAGTGGCAAAGCGGCTTCACGACCTCACCAAAGAGGAAGACCCCACTCGTCCCACGACAGTGTCCATGAATTACGCCAAGCCCGATATGCCCCTGCCAGCGGTGGTGGACCTGATCAGCCTGAATTATCAGGGTGAAGGCATCCGCAGCGCGCCGGCGTATGCCGGACTGCGGGGAATTCGGACTTCGCCGCTTTACCCTGCGTTTCACGAAAAATTTCCGGACAAGGTGATCCTCAGTAGCGAAAATGCCGCGGCCCTGAGCAGTCGGGGGACGTATCTGTTTCCGGTCACGGATGAAATCAGTGCCCCGGTCAAAGACGGCTCCGGCGGGGATCCAATAAATCGAGATGTCAGTGCCTATGAGCTGTACACAGCCGATTTCGGGTCCTCGGCGGATAAAGTGTTTGCCTCATTGGATCAGCATCCCTATGTAGCCGGTGGTTTTGTCTGGAGCGGCTGGGATTATCTGGGCGAGCCGACCCCGTATTATTCGTCCCGCAGTTCGTACTTCGGGATGATTGACCTTGCCGGCTTCAAGAAAGATCGCTTTTACCTGTACCAGTCGTATTGGCGGCCGGATTTGCCGATGGCGCACATCCTGCCGCACTGGACATGGCCGGAACGTGTCGGTCAGGTTACGCCGGTCCATGTCTTTACCTCCGGCGATGAGGCGGAGCTGTTCCTCAACGGCACTTCACTGGGTCGCAAGAAGAAGGGGGACTATGAGTACCGCCTGCGCTGGGACGATGTGGTGTATCAGGCGGGGCAGCTAACGGTGGTCACCTATAAAGACGGCAGGGTCTGGGCCAGGGATATGGTCAAGACCGCCGGCCAGCCGTCCCGAATAGAACTAATGCCGGATCGGACGGTCATTCAGGCTGATGGAGAAGATCTCTGTTTTGTCACGGCACGGATTACCGATAATCAGGATGTCGTCTCGCCAAGGGCCGATAATCTGCTCAGGTTTACCATTGAGGGGCCTGGTACGATTGTTGCGACGGACAATGGTGACCCCACGAACATGGTGCCTTTCCCCTCACACCAGCGGCAGGCCTTTAATGGACTTTGCCTGGTGATTGTTCGTCCAATACCGGGTCAATCAGGACCTATTACACTCAAAGCCGAGTCTGAGTCGCTTCAGGGAGCCGGCCTGACGCTTCGCAGCACGTCCGCCAAAACGCGATAATGATGAAGGTTTGAACTGACGATAATATTAAGGTAGAGTATGGATATGTAAAAACAGGCGGAAAATGTCCGGAGAATAGTTGCAAGTCGTTGTATTTTATGTAATTATATAAGCTAAAGTGTAAAACATAGTGACTGGAGCAGAATGCGTATTTTGTTGTCGAGTGTTGGTCGGCGCGGATATTTGGTCCGATATTTCAAAGAGGCGATGGGTTCGGATGGACAGGTCTGGGGTGTGGATTCAAGCCCCTATGCCCCGGGTTTTGCCTATTGTGACAAGCGGGAGATTCTGCCGGGCGTCAACGACCAGACCTATTGCGAAAAGCTGCTGAGCCTGTGCAAGAATAATCACATTGATATTGTTGTCCCTTTAATTGATCCGGAACTGGAAGTCCTTGCTGCTAAACGCGATGTGTTTCATCAAAACGGAATCATGGTGGTTGTGTCGCCGATGGAAACAATCGCGATGGCTTTTGACAAATATCGCACATGGGAATTTGCCCAGCAGCATGGCATCGCGATGCCGCGTTCGGTTTTGACGGTTCGGGAAGCCCTTGATGATATTCAGCAAGGCCGGCTGTGCTGGCCGCTGGTGGTAAAGCCTCGCAAGGGGAGCGCCTCGTTTGATATTACCTACTGCAGTGATGAAGTGCAGCTTTGCGGGGCTTATGACGGCTGTGCGGACCCCATGATACAGCAGTATGCCGAAGGGCCGGAGTATGGGTACGATTTGTTCGGCGATCAGCATTGCCGCCCGGTGAGTGTATACTGCAAGAAGAAGCTGGCGATGCGGGCCGGTGAGACGGATAAAGCGGTGACGACCAGTAATTCGGTGATGCTTGAATTCGGCAGCCGGCTGCTGGCTGCGATGAATTTATTTGGGCCTGCAGATGCGGACGTGATAATGACCGCTGCCGGACCGCAATTGCTGGAGATTAACCCCCGTTTCGGCGGTGGGTATCCGTGTTCTCATCTGGCCGGGGCGGATTTCTGCAGCAAGCTGATTGCGATGCGTGAAGGCAAGTCGCTGCCGCCGGATATCGGGGCGTGCCCGGAAGGTGTGTATATGCTCAAACAGGATGAAATTATTCGTCCCGACTGGAATGGGATGAAAGGGTAATATGATACAGGATAATGATCCAATCGATCAACTGGATGACGACTCAGAACCGGATAATCTGTCCGAACGCGAAATGGGGCCGCAGCCGGTGGCGGCCTTGATGGAAAAACATAAGCTCAAACCCCACGACCTCGTGGCGGTATCGAAACTGCAGTTGACTCACAAGATGGTTTCCCGTGCGTGCAAGGGCCGCAAGCTGTCCCGACGGGTCCAGTTCAAGGTGCTTTATGCCCTGAATGAAGCCGCCCAGCAGGAGTATAAGCTTCGGGATTTATTTACGTATTAAGCGGTTGTTCCGTATTCAGCACCCTCCCCGGATTCAAATTCATGGGAACGTACCCGTTTACTGCATGCCGCATTTCCAAAATCTCCTTGAGCACTTAAAAAATACTCAAAAGCAGGGATTGAGTTTAAGAGCCATAGCGTCTATAATACGCCCCGTTGCAGAGATACGGGCTGTACATCATGAAAGCGAACCCGTACCGAACAAGGATGGCCAAAATGGCCGGGTAGAACAGAATAATTAAGGATAATTATGCGTGATATTATCTGGATAGGTATTGGGGCGGCGATTCTGGCGTTTATGGTCTCCGGATGCGGGAGCAATATTCCGCAGGGCAAATATACGCCCGAACAGATGAAGACCATTCCTTTTCCCAACCGTTATGATTTGCCGGTTCCCAGCGGGGGAATAACACTCAACGTGGCATCGGAGACGGTCACGGTCAAGGATTTGACTGTACTTCTGGAGCAGCAGTTCAAGCCCCTTGCGGCTCAGGGCAGTTTCGCGGCGTTCAAGCAGGCGGCTCGTCCGGCCTTTCGTGAGACGCTCCGCAGCCGGGTTACAGATATTCTGCTGTATGCGGAGGCACGGAAAAAGGCGCCTGAGAATATTGATGATGCTCTCGACAAGGCCGTTGAAAGCGAGTTGAAACGGTTTTTGAGTTCGTATGATAATAACCGCGCCCTGGCGGAAAACGCCTTGCGGACCATGGGCTATGACTGGAAGACGTTTCGCGATTTTCAGAAGCGGCTGATTCTGACCCAGTCGTATCTGTCCAAGGAATTTTCGGATAAACGTCCGATTGCTCACAGCGAGATGGTGGACTATTACAATAAGCACCGGCAGGAGCAGTTCTGCTGGGAAGGCACGATACAGTTTCGGTCGATCGATCTGATTCCGGCGCGAATGCCGGCAGAGCTGATTGCGGAGGGTGAAACCGCCGAAACCGCAACGGTACGGCTATCGGTGGAACTGATGGATAAGATTAAAGCGGGGGAGGATTTCGGTACGCTGGCCGAGCAGTATTCTCAGGGGCCGCTGGCCTCGGCGGGGGGGTTATGGCGGCCGATTACCATTGGCGCCGGGTCCCTGCCGGATATCTATGCTGTTCTTGAGCAGAAAGCGCTTACGATGGAGCCGGGGCAGGTTGCCGGTCCGCTGACATCGGAGCAATATCTGTTTATCCTTAAGCTGGAAAATCGCAAAGATGCCGGGTGCAAGGCATTTGAAGAAGTCCAGGACGCAATTGAGCAGCAGTTCCAATTCGAGTTCCGTAAAGAACAATACAGCAAAATGGTCGAACGCCTGATGGGGCAGACGGATGTGATCCAGATGGAACAGTTTCTGGATTATTGTATTATTGAAGCCTATGCCATGTGGAAACCCAACTCGTAACCTGTCGGTGGTGAGACGATGAAAATTATTGCACATGGCATTGATTTGGTAGATTTCGGGCGGATTGAACAGATGCTGAGCCGCCATGGAGAGCATTTTCTTCGTCGAGTCTTTACGGCCAGAGAGTTAGCGGATGCAGATGCCGTGAAAAATCGTATCGAGAAACTGTCGGGACGGTTTGCCGCCAAGGAGGCGGTGATGAAGCTGGTCGGAACCGGCTGGCGGGATGGGATTGCCTGGACGGACATTGAAGTGGTCAATAATGCACTGGGGCGTCCTGTTGTAGCCATCTCAGGAAGACTCAAAGAACTGGCCGACCGCGACGGTATCGAGCAGATTACCCTGAGCATCACCCACACTTCGCAATTTGCGATAGCTTCGGCTGTGGCCTTCGCAGCCGTACAGCCGGCTCAGCCATAATTTTACGCTCATTGTCCTCGATAACGCCAATGCCAGGGTTCAAACGCCATTTTGCCGCCTTTGGGGTACGATAGTTCGAATCCGAACTGTCCGGCGTGCTCCAGCAGCCAGCGATATTCCTCCAATGCTTCAAATTCAGCAGCGTTATCCTGACCATCTATACCCTGTTCATTGACAAAGTCGATTGCCTGTCGGCGTGGATTGCCATGTTCGCTGAATCCCGGCCAAGCCACAAAACGGCGGGTTTCGAGGATTGAATACTCGTGATTCTTGAGATAGAACAGAAATAAATAAAGCTGATAGGCCGGACTCCTGTATCCTGAAGCGACGTATAATGTCTTTTCGATATCCTGCTGCATCGCCTTTGTCATGTTAATATAGGCAAAGTAAACGTTCTTAGGTAGAAATTGTGTCTGAGTGACATAAAGCTGGCCATTCGCAGCAGGCAGCGTTCGGCTTTCGATTTTGACTAAATCCGGCGGGGGCTCCTGAATTGCCTGGTATGGAATATCTATTTTCAGTTGATTAGGGTAAATAGCTGCAAATGCTCTGAGAAAAATCTGCTGATTTTCATCCAGCAGGGCATATAAATCCTCAAATGTCAGCCACGCCAGAGTTTGCTGCTGTCTTCGCTCATGGATTATCGGCTCCAGGCTGCCCAGAACCGACTTGACCATGGCTTGATCCGCATCGGATAGCTTCTCCAAGTTAATGCTTTCCGGGTTGCGGCTGAAATCATGACAGTCCGACAACACGGGTGCTGCCTGTTTCAGACTCGAGGTTGCGCAGCCGGAACAGACAATCAGACATCCACACACGACCAGACCGATACAATCCAACTTTGTCAGCATGAAAATCCCGATACTTTAATAATACGCCTCCTCGATTTACTGAGCTTGACATTATCGCAAAACCAAAGCTTGTCAAGTCATTCCATAGTTTTGTATCGAAGAAATCCGCAAAACCAATTTACATTTAAAACAAATAAAATTACAATGAGTGCGAAGGCTGGATTAAAAGAGGTACTTTATATCGAATCAGGCGAACATGGAAGGGATTATGAGGCGGAGAATAGCGACTGAATTAGGGATTGTGCTGAGCCTGCTGGGATTTCTGTCCGGATGGATTGAGGCAGAACCGAATCAGGCGGTTAATCCAATACTGACCGAAAGTCACAAGCAATGGCTGGCGGACCATCCGAATCTGCGGATTGGATTTACAGCCATTCCGCCGCAGGTTTTTTACGACCCGGCGACGAAGACTTTATCCGGCCTGTGCATCGATTATCTGCATGCTGTCGAAAAAAAGCTGGGATATCGTTTCGAAAAGACGTATTACCCGACCTGGGACGAAATGATGCAGGCAGCATTTCGGGGGGACCTTGATGTAATCTATGCTGCGCAGAAAACACCCATGCGTGAAGAATCGTTTTTATTTACGCAGCCCTATCTTGAATTTGAGAATATGATCGTGACCACCCGCAAAATCCATGGGACTCTTCGCATGCGGGATCTGTTCGGCAAAAAGGTGGCGACGGTTCAGGGGGCGGCCTTGCAGGAGGATATTGCACGGCTTTATCCTTCCATTGAGCTGATGCCGGTTGAAGATGAGCTGCGAGGTCTGCTGCTGGTGTCTTTCAGTGAAGCGGATGCGATGGTAATCGAACCGTCGCGTGCCGGCCACATCATTGATGATAAGGGAATCAATAACCTTCGCGTGGCGGGACCGACAGGGCTTTATTTTCGACTGTGTTACATGGTCCGCAAGGATATGCCGGAATTGTGTGACATTCTCAATACGGGTCTTGCGGCAATCGGGCCCCAGCAGCGTCAGGCCATGACGAACCAATGGATTCGCATTCATCTGCCTGCAGATTTGCGTTATCTGTGGTGGATTCTGGGGGGGCTTGCGGTATCAGTTGTCGTCATCATTTTTCTGAATATGTCACTGCGCAGTCAGGTTCGTCGCCGCACCCGCGAGCTTCAGAATGAGCTGCATCGGCGGGAACTGGCCGAACAGGAACGAAATTATATTGAGGAACAGTTCCGGCATGTCATTGAATTTTGCCCGCTGGGGGTTCTGATTTATCACCTGGCAGAAGATGGGCGACTGATTCTTAAAGGGGCCAATACCGCGGCGGAGAAAATTCTGAAAACCGATCTTCGTCCGCTGCTGGGCAAACGCATGGAGGATGCTTTTCCTGCCCTGGCCAAGACCGATATTCCGGAGCGGTACCGCCGCATCTGTGTCAATGGGATCCCCTGGGGGGTTGAGGAGCAGCCTTACGGCAATGGTGTGATCCAGGGAACCTTTCAGGTGTATGCCTTTCAGACGGCGCCGGGCCGGCTGGCGGTGATGTTCTCGGATGTATCGGAGCGCATTGAGGCACAGGCCGCATTGCGTCGTTCCGAAGCGCAACTGGCCAGTTTGTTCCGCGCTGCACCGGCAGGACTGGGCCTGGTGACCAATCGTGTATTTTGTCAGGTCAATGAGCGATTCTGCCAGATGCTGGGCTTTACGTCTGAAGAGTTGATTGGTCAGAATACCCGGATGATTTATGCCGATGATGAGGAATATCAGCATGTCGGCGACCAGTGGTACAAACAGATCGAATCCGAGGGGCTGGGTGTGGTGCGGACCACGTTTCAGCACAAAGACGGCCATCATGTGGAAATTCTGCTGACCGCCTCAGCCGTAGAACCCCAGGATATCAGCCGGGGCATCAGTTTTGCGGCCCTGGATATTACAGATTATGTTCACGTCAGCCAGGAATTGACCGAATCCGAGGCCCGCCTGTCCAGTGTTTTCCGGGCGGCGCCGGCGGGAATTGGTGTGGTGGTCAATCGGGTGTTTGTTCAGGTGAATGATTATGTCTGTCGGATGCTGGGGTATGCCAGGGAGGAATTGCTGGGGCAGAATTCTCGGATGGTTTATCCCTCGCAGGAAGAATATGAACGGGTTGGTTCCGAAAAGTATGCGCAGATTCGCCTGACAGGGGCCGGCACGATCCAGACTCAGTGGAAAACCAAGGACGGCAGGATTCTGGATGTGCTGCTGAATTCCGCAGCGCTGGACCCGCAGGATTTACCCAAGGGTTCTGCGTTTACCGCGCTGGATATTACCGAACGTATTGCCGCCCAGCGTCAGCTGGAAGAGAGTCAGCGGCTGCTGGATGGCATTTTTCAGACTGCGCCGGTGGGGCTGTTTTTGCTGGACAAAGACAAGCGTTATGTCAAAGTTAATCGTCATCTGGCTCAGCTTAACGGTATTTCCATGGAACGGCATCTGGGACACACGGTGGAAGAAATTTTCCCTGCTGTTGCATCGCATATCGACCTGCTCTGGCCTGCGGTATTCGAGCAGGCCGACGCGGTGTTTAATCACCTGATTGAATTTGTCAAAGGGCCGGAAAATCCACGTACTGTCTATGCGATGATGAATGTCTATCCCTACCGCGGTCCCGACGACGAAGTCATCGGCATGCTGGGCAGCGTGGTCAATGTTACCGATATCAAGCAGACGGAGGTGGCCCTGGCCGAGAGTCAGCGGCAGCTGTCCACGTTGCTGGGGAATCTGCCCGGTATTGCGTTTCGATGCAAAAATGATCCTGGCTGGACCATTGAATTTATCAGCAAAGGCTGTCTGGAACTCAGCGGATATACTGATGAAGAATTTCAAAGCGGGACGTTGTCATGGAATGATGTGATTTGTCCGGATGACTGTCAGTATGTCTGGGATGAAATTCAGAAAGCCCTGGCCCAGCGAGCCGTGTATCGAATTGAGTACCGCATTCAAACCCGTGACGGACAATCCAAGTGGGTCTGGGAACAGGGATGCGGCATCTTTAACGATGCCGGCCAGGTGGTTGCCCTGGAAGGCCTGATTATTGATATTTCTGTCCGCAAGAAAATCAAACAGACGCTTGAATTGACCCAGCGCACGGTGGATTATGCCGTCGATGCAATTTACTGGTTCAACCAGGACCGGCAGATTGTATATATCAATGATGCGGCGTGCAGACTGCTGGGGTATAACCGGGATGAGCTGCTGAAGATGAAAATTGAAGACATCGATGCCCGATATCAGGTCAATGACTGGCCTGCATTCTGGGAAGAGATTAAAGTCCAGCGCACCCGGCATGCGGAAACGCTTCATCGCCGTAAAGAGGGGGGTGTTTTGCCGCTGGAAATCAGTTCGTTCTTTATGGAATATGAAGGACGTCAACTGGTTTGTGCCTATGCCCGCGATATCAGCGACCGCAAGAAATATCAGGACGCTCTCGATGTATTTATCCGCAGCGTGGCCTCCCATTCCGGCAAAGCCATGCTGGAAGATTTTGTCCAGCAGATCGCCGGCCTGCTGGGAGCCGATTATGTGATGCTCGGCAGGCTGACCGATCTGGAGCAGGGACTGGTCGAAGGGCTGGCTGTCTGGGCTCAGGGAGAGCTGGTCGAGCCGTTTACCTGGATGCTGGATGATACGCCCTGTGCGCAAATCAGAACCCAATGTATGTGCACGATCGCCGATCAGGTTTCGGACTTATATCCGAAAGATACCATGCTTAAGACTTTTGGTATTCGTGGATATATTGGTGTGCCGATTTTGGATACCCATCAGGTGCCTGTCGGATTGATTAAGGTTCTGTTTCGTAAATCGATCGAGGATGCACGGTTTTATGAGTCTATTCTGCGGATTTTTGCCAACCAGATCTCCATGGAATTTCAGCGCATGGAGTCGCAGCGGCTTCTGCAGTTTATTCAGTTTGCCGTGGAGCATGTCGGCGAGTCGGCGTATTGGATGGATTCCGACGGTAAATTTGTGTATGTCAATGATGCCGCCTGCCGGGAATTGGGCTATTCCCGTGAAGAGCTCCTGACCAGGTCGGTGGTGGATATCGACCCTAATTTTGACCTTGAGCGATTCCGGATGCACTGGCAGCAGCTGCGAGACAAAGGAAGTGACCGCTTTGAATCGCATCACAAGACCCGCGACGGGCATGTGTTCCCGGTTGAAATATCGGCCAATCACGTGGAATACGACGGCAAGGAATACCATTGTTCGTTTGCCCATGACATCAGTGATCGCAAACGGTATCAGATGGCTATCGATGCATTCATCCGGACGGTATCGACCTGTACAGGACAGGATATGTTCCGGGTCTTTGTGGAGCATCTGGCAGAACAGCTCGATGCGGATATGGCGGTGATTGGACGTCTGTCCAATGCGCCCGAATATCAGGTACAGACGCTGGCGGTATTTAAAGACGGGCAGCCTGTGGAGAATTTCAGTTATCCTCTGGCCGGGACCCCGTGTGAACAGTCGGTATTAAGCAAAGACCGGCTTTGCGTGCTGAACTCCCTGGACCAGGTGCTTGCCGGGGATCATGCGTTGATTCAGCAGGGGTTCAGAGCTTACATCGGCACGCCTTTGCATAATCTCAAAGGTGAATTAATTGGTGTGGTCTGTTCATTTTTCCGCAGGCCTCTGGAAGACAGCCAGTACCAGCAGTCTATTCTGAAGATTTATGCCAACCAGGCCGCCATCGAGATTCAGCGTCTGGAAGCCCAGGTGGAGCTGGCTAACAGCGAGTATCGCTTCCGCGAAATGTTTGCCCGCATGAGCAATGCTGTGGTGATTTTAAAAGCGGTTGATGAGGGATATGATTTCGAGGTGGTGGATGTCAATCCGGCCTGCCAGCGTGTTGAAAAACTGACTCGGGAACAACTGGTGGGTCGCAGGATGCGGGATATTTTCCCGGCCATTGAAGGGCATGAAGCGATGGAGTTTGCCCAACGGATATGGCGCACCGGCCAATCCGAACATCTGCCGATGGTGTTTTATCGTGACGAGCGGATTGTCTCCTGGCGTGAAGGCTATGGCTATCGACTGCCGACCGGCGAACTGGTCATTCTGTATGACGATATCACCGAACGCAAACGGGCCGAGGATGCCATCCAGTTCAATGCCGAACGGATGCAGGCACTGCTCAGACTCAACCAGATGACCGGTGCTTCACTCAGGGAAATTACTAATTATGCCCTTGAGGAAGCGGTTCGCCTGACCCGCAGCAGGATGGGATATCTGGCGTTTGTCAATGAAGAACAGACGGTTCTGACCATCTATTCCTGGTCGAAAGAGGCCGTGCAGAAATGCCGGGTGGATGAAAAACCGATTTTCTATGAGGCCGGCAAAACCGGCTTGTGGGGGGAAGCCCTTCGGCAGCGCAAGCCTATTATTACCAATGATTACACGGCCGACAATCCCTTCAATAAAGGCTTGCCTGAAGGCCATGTCCCGCTCAACCGGCACATGAATGTGCCGGTTATTGTCGGCTCCCGAGTGGTTGTGATTGCGGGAGTGGGCGACAAAACCGATGAATATGACCAGACCGATGTGCAGCAATTGACGCTGCTGATGGAAGGGATGTGGCGGCTGGTGGAGCGCATTGAGGCGCATCAGGCCAGTGAAAAACTAATGAAGGAAATCCAGGCCAAAAATGAAGAACTGGAAAGCATTGTTTTTGTGGCCTCGCACGATTTGCGGAGTCCTTTAATTAATATTCAGGGATTCGCCGGTGAACTGCAGAAAAGCTGCCGTGAGCTGACCGTCCTGCTGGGCCGTGAAACGATCAGCGAGAAAAACAGCCGGGTGATCCGGCGTCTGCTGGATGAAGATATTCCCGAATCCATCGGTTTTATCTCTGCCGGCACCGTGAAGATGGACGCCCTGGTCAACGGGCTTCTGCAGATTGCCCGCATCGGCACCATGCAGATGCACATTGAGTCAATTGATATGAATCGGCTGATGGCCAATATCCTTAAAACCGTCCAGTATCAGATGCGTGAGTATGAAATCGAGCTTCGTGTCGAGTCGCTGCCGCAGTGCATGGGAGACTGGGTGCATTTGAATCAGGTCTTCTCGAATCTGATCGACAATGCCATCAAATATCGTCACCCCAGCCGCAAAGCCGTCATTGAAGTCTTTGCCCAATCTGTTGACAACCGGGTGATCTATATGGTTAAGGATAACGGAATTGGTATTCCCGTCGGCCATACGGATAAGATTTTTGAGGTGTTTCATCGTTTGAATCCGGCCGGCCCCGTCAAAGGGGAAGGGCTGGGCTTGACAATTGTTCGCCGGATTCTGGACCGTTTGGACGGCAAGATACGGGTTGACTCCACCCCGGACCAGGGGGCGGCCTTCATTGTCGAGCTGCCTGGAATAAATCAGCGATAGAGTGCTTATAGAGAGGCTGTTTGGGAAGTATTGCCGTTTGCAGAAGAACGCGGCCATAACAGGATATCATCCCTGGTGAGGCTGTTGTTCTGTCCGCCGTCATCAATCCCATTGGGTCCAAAGCTGTAGAGGCGGAACTGCCCGTTATGGTGCTCATATCCGAATGATTTGCGGTTAAGCGGATCGGTTGGGACAGGATTGGGGCCAAACGCCTCGGCCAGACTTGCGGGCCATTGTCCGTACTCAAGCTGATACCGCTTAAGGGCAATCAGTATACCCAGTGCATTTCGTCCCTGCCTGAATCGCTTATCCTGACTGGCCAGCGGAAAATAATATGCAACCTGCTGACGGGCATACCAGTCGATAAAGGATGTGGCGTTGACGCCATCCTGCCAGGTGTACTGGCTGTTTTCCACCCCAAAGTCCCGGCCTGCTTGGGCAATTGCTGAGAGGCGGTCAAACCGATTCGCAATCAGATTGACGGTTCCCTGAGGTGTCGAGGGAATGGCCATCGCCAGACACAGGGCGACCATCCGGGAGTTCTCCGTTGACAGCAGAAACTTGCGAACATGATAGCCCAGATGTTCCCGAAGGCCGGCCGGAATATTGCGGCTGAACCGGAAATGACCAAGCGGATTCTGCTGATAAAATAATCCCGACAGACTGATGGTCAGGGCTTTCTGGGCCTGATGGATATTCGCCCAGACCTCCGGCCAGTGTGAATCGAGGGCCAATATTTCCATTTCGAGCCAGTACAGGCTTTCCCGATCGATGTCATACTCGATAACCGAGCGCCTTAGGGCCCAGGAGGCCTTTTGTTCGATGAAATAGGCGCTGGTCTGGTCGGCCAGGGTGCCCTGCTGCCAGAGATGATTGGCGATCCGGAGGATCGTATATTGTTTTCGTATGGCGGCGTCTGCCCGATGTTCAAACAGGTCCTGATTGGCGCTGCGAAGCAGATTCCGCGTAAATGCCTTGGTGGTATTCAATCGCCTGTACTGGTGGTCCAGTTCCCTGATATTCAACGGAGGGTCGAAAATGCAGACTTGTTTTGCTGAAATCCGCATCAGTTTATTGATCTCGGGCTCCAGATGCTTCATCCATTCGGCCAGTTTGGGTTGATCGGCTTTGTTCCAGGGCAATCTCTGCGTCCAATCCTCAATATCCGCACTGACTGGATAGGCAAATAAATCCTCATGGTGTCGATCAAACAGGGCATTATAATCCGCGGCGGCGTTGTTGGGATCCAGGTGTGCGGACCGTTCAATTTCCAGAGACTCTGCGGAATAGACATAGGGGGTCCATTGGCTTGAGTTGACTTCGGGACTGCGTATCCAGACATAAATCCCGATTATGACTAAGGATAGTAAAATCCAGACCCATTTCTGCAAATCCCGGGGCATGAAGATGCCTGTCGCCGGGATAACCATGAAAATCAAAGTCATCCGCCAGGGCAGACCCGCCAGCAGTCCGACAATCAGACATATCAGGCTGACGACAATCGCACTCCACCGAACAATGGAGTAAAAGAGTCTTAAGGCCCGAAATGGGGATTTCAAAGATTCCTTTGGTGTATCCATTTTATCTTAATTTCGCCTCATCTTATGCATATTCTGTCTGTATAAGTTATCGATATAGCTGGGCGATTTATTTAAATGTTTTCTGCGCTGATTTTGGAACAAAATGTATTATAATACGTCCTTATTAAGAGAATAATGATGAATTTTACTATTATATGCTTAATAGGATTTGCGGTTTTTTCGGCTGGCGGGTCAAATAGTCCCGTAAACGCCCAGTCTGAACCCAATCAGGTTCAAATTGCCATGGTGGTGCCGAAAGCAGATCCCAATGTGTCTAT
>JAFGQP010000344.1 GCA_016935635.1 Sedimentisphaerales bacterium | reverse complement strand
GTCGGGACATACCACGGCAGATGCGGACGGAAGAATCCGCAGGTCAGGAAAAAGGGTTTATTGTGTTTTTCCTGTAAAAGTTTGCCGGCCAGCTGAGCGGTTTTCCAGTCTTCGGTTTTGCTGGCATCCACCTCCAGCGGCGCCCAGTCGATGGCGGAATTATAATAGGCGCCGCTGAATTTGCCCTTGAGTCGATGGCTGAATTGTTTATTTTTGGCCGGTGCGGGTGTGCCGCAGCGCTGCTGAAACATGACATCCCATGACTGGGGGTCGGCGAATTTGCCCTGCGGCAGGTGGAAGACTTTGCCGCCGGTCAGGGTTTTGTAGCCGTTTTTTCGCAGGAATTGCGGCAGGGTAAGACGTTCTTTCAGGTCGGGTTTATCGCGAAAACAGACATTATTTTCGTAAATGCCGCTGCTGGAAGGCCGCAGGCCGGTCATAATCGCCGTCCGGCCGGGATTACACTGCGGGGCAGGACAGTAGGCGTTTTCGAAAACGATACCCATTTGGGCCAACCGCATCAGGTTGGGGGTTCTGGCCTGCGGGTGGCCTGCCAGGGGTTCGATCCAGGTGTTCAGTTCGTCGATAAATATCATCAGGATATTCATCTTTTTTGAAGTGTGTGTGGTGGTAAACCGGCCCAGCATCTGGACATCGCGGGCAGACTCCGGCATCGCCGCGGCCAATGCGCCCGCGGCACTCCATTTCAAAAAAGTTCTGCGATTCAGGTTCGACGCCATACATCCCTCAACTACTTGTTCTGTAAATATAGATGCCTGCTGGGGATGTAAATATACGGAAATCTGAGAAAAACGCCAGTATTTTATGGCTTTATGGCTGGGAAACCGGACTTGACAAAGCCGGATTTAGGGGGATAATGGCCGCCAGCTATGACTCAGGAAAAAAAGAAAAAGAAAAAAGGCAATGTCGTTACCAATTACCTGTTATATCTTTTTGTGCGGGTATTGACGGGGCTGTTTCATTGTTTCCCGGTGGAGGCGAATCTGCGGACGGCCTGCTGGATTGGCCGGATTATGTGGAAACACTATCATCGCGGCCGGCAGCGCGCGCTGGACAACCTGCGGGCCAGTTTCCCGGACAAGGACGAGGCTTGGCTGGAAGCCACCGGCCGGCGGTCGTTTGAGCAGCTCGTGATGATGGTCATGGATGTGCTGTTTACGCCGCGGCTGGTGAAGCTGGAGACTTGGCCGACGATGTTCAGCTTCCGCAACATCGAGCGGATCAAGTGGCTGGTGAAAGAGGAAAAGGGCCTGCTGTTGGTGACGGCCCATTACGGCAATTTCGAAATCATCGGCTACCTGATGAGCCTGTACGGCCTGAAGATTTACAGCATCGCCCGGCCGCTGGATAATCCGTTTATCAACCGCTGGCTGATGAGCGTCCGCGAAAGCAGGGGCCAGAAGATTATCTATAAAAAGGGTGCCGCTGAGATGATGGACCAGTTGGCCGCGGATGGGGCGACGCTGTGCTTTATCGCCGACCAGGATGCGGGCAAAAAGGGCGTTTTTGTTGATTTCTTTGGTCGCAAGGCCAGCACCTACAAGAGCATCGGCCTGGTGGCGATGCAGTATAATCTGCCCATTGTCATTGGCGGGTGCCGGCAGCATTATAAGAAATTTTTCTTCGAAATGGAGTCGACCCGGATTATCTACCCGCACGAATGGGCCGACAAGCCCGACCCGCTGCGCTGGGTGACGCAGGAATATACCAAAGCCATCGAGGATTTCATCCGCAAAGACCCTGCCCAATACTGGTGGCTGCACCGCCGCTGGAAAAGCCGACCCAAAGAAGAACGCCAGGCACTTGAGAGGGCACAGAAATAATAACAGAAGGAACATACTATGAATAATCAATCACCGGTGAAGATGGGGTTTCTATTGTTGGGGTCATTTATTCTGGCCTATCTTGGGGCCGAATATGTCCATGAATTATGTCATTTCGGCGCCGCCCTCATCAGTGGAGGGAATGCATCCGGTATTTTAATTGATCCGTTTGGCTGGTCATATTCCTTCTCGAATTCGATTGAGCATCCTGTCTTTCACACGGCAGCCGGTGCGATTGGGTCGAGTCTCATTGGAATCCTTCTCTTTATTCTGCTGATACGCTGGCCCAGGCCTGTCTTATTGCCGCCGCTGCTGTTTGGACCGATTGTCTTGATTAACAATGGGCAGTATTGGGCTGTCGATATTATCGAAGGAACCGGGTATGATGCCTGTACTCTGGTGAATCTGGGGGTTCCGATATCACTGATTCTTGCGGCAGGAATAGCTCAGTGTCTGATCGGTATTATCTTGATGGTCAAGTTGATGCGGGTTATTGGTGTGGCGAATGAATCGTTCCGAAGGAGGATGATTATTCTTGGCCTTGGCGTTTTTCCGTATGCGATTGCAGGACTGATTTGGAATTGGGCTAACGAGGTTGATATTTTGTGGTTGTCCACGATTGTGTGGGTGTTTTTGTTTGCAGGGATTGCAGGTTTTTTCCGGACTCGGGAGCCTGAGCCGTTTGAGACCAAATGGCCGACAGTCATTGCTTTTAATGTGGTTGGTATCGGGCTGGT
>JAFGQP010000070.1 GCA_016935635.1 Sedimentisphaerales bacterium | reverse complement strand
AGGTGTTCGGTGGCGGATTTGACCGGAGATTGCCAGGTGGATCTTGCGGACCTGGAAATCTTTCTGGATCAATGGCTGCATGGGTCTTTTATCAGCGGCAGTACCCGGGCATATTGGCGCATGGAAGAGTGCTATGATGCCACCACGCCGGATATTAGCGGCAATTACCATGACCTGAGTCTTCTCAACGGCGCCCAGGTTCAGACACAGGGACCCGCCGGATCATGCCTGGTTCTGGATGGTGTTGATGATTATGCCCGGTCGGATTGTGTGATTAATCCGGCTGACGGGCCGATGAGTGTGTTTGCATGGATAGCCGGGGGAGCAAATCGCCAGGTTATCTGCGGCCAGGCCGATGGATCCGGGATCGGCAGAGAATGGCTTCAGATCGATACGACAGGCGGATACCTGATTTCAAGGCTGACCGACGGCTCGTCGGTGCTCAAATCAACAGTTCCGATCACGGATGGTCTGTGGCATCATGTCGGTGTGGTGTGGGACGGGCTTCGGCGTCATTTGTATGTGGATGGGCAAAAAGTGGCTTTCGATGCCAGTCCGCTGCCGAATAATTTGCAGGCCTGTGATGGACCGCTGTATGTTGGTGTGAGCAAGTACCTGTCGAGTGCTTATCATTGGTGCGGCATGATCGACGAAGTACGCATCATCAAGGGGGCTTTGACCGAAGAGGAAGCGGCCCTGCTTTTCCAGCTGCCCCAGATGCAGCCTCCGCCGGCGGATCTGGACGGGATTGACGGGGTTAACCTCAAGGACCTGATGATTCTGTCGTATGAATGGCTTTCAGGGCCGCCCGGAGAATATCGCAGTATCTGGGTGGATTCGTGGGGCACGGGTATTCTGAACGCTTCCCAGTGCGATGAACTCATCCAGACCTGCCGCAACAGCAATATAAATACAGTTGTTGTCGAAATTCGAAAAGTCGGGGATGCCTACTATAATTCGGCACTTGAGCCCCGGGCGACCAATATATCCGGCGGGCCGTCATTTGATCCGCTGGGTTATCTGATTGATATCGCCCATGATACCTCCGAAGGCAAACACTACATCGAGGTGCACGCTTGGTTTGTCGCTCATCGGATCGCCACGAGTACCAATCTGGATTCGCAGCATATATTACGCCGGCATCCCGAGTACGTCATGCTCAATTCCGAAGGCAATGAATCGGTCGCAGACTCGACCAAGCGTTTTCTCGATCCGGGGCATCCCGGGACGGTGGAACATAACCTGGCGGTCATTCTCGATTGCCTGAGCAAATATGACATTGACGGGATCAATCTCGACTATATACGATATCCTGAAGATACGGGGTCCTGGGGATACAATCCGGTCAGCATCAGCCGTTTCAATGCTTTTTACGGCAAGACGGGGACGCCGGCCGCATCTGATCCGGACTGGTCCGACTGGCGGCGTGAATGTGTCACCCAGGAGGTTAAGAAAATCTATGTCAAATCGCTGATGATGGATCCGGATGTCGTGGTGACAGTCGATTCTGTTGGCTGGGGCTGGGCATGGGATGATTTCACATATTCCAGCGCCTACGCTTTGGTATTTCAGGACTGGGTGGGATGGCTGCGGGCGGGCATCCTGGATTACAACATGCTGATGGGGTACGTCTCCAACGATTGGCCCCGATACCAGGGCTGGTGCAATCTTTCGCTGAATAACGACCATAAACGCGGCAGCATTCTGGCTACGGGGGCCTATATGCAGGATACGGTTCAGGATGCCGTGGATCAGCTGCTGTGGGCTCGGGACGCGGGTGCGGCAGGGTTGAATATTTATGACTGGTACAGCGAAGTCAGCGGCAATGATTATGGTCAAACACGGGCGGATTTCTATCGGGAACTCAAGGCGCAGGTCTTTACCGGGTGGGTCGATCCGCCGGACCATACATGGAAGACCATGCCGTTAACCGGTATTTTCGAAGGCAGCCTGACCGATCTGGGTATTCCAGTCGATCATGGGACGGTGGAAATTGAAGGCTCGCCCGGGACGCGTGTCTATACGGATGGGATGGGATGGTATGCAATTATGGATGTTTTGCCGGGCAATTACCGGCTGCGGTTTTCGGGCGGAGCATCACTGGATAGTGTGCTGGTCGAAGTCAATATGCCCTCTGCAGGACAGATTGTAACCGTGAATGCAGACCTGACGTATTGAGCCGGTTGATACGCATTAGGTGGTTTGATTTGGAGTGTCCTTGCCTGTAGAAGGCCTAAAAAATAAGCCTTGTAAGTGTTTGACTTACAAGGCTTTTATTGTCTGTGTGAATTGGGGTTCGCAGCCTGAATTTCTTTTGAGTTATTGAAGGTCGAGTATTGTTAGAGTTGTACATTCTGGGTTTTGTCGTAATTCGCAGGCGGTCTAAGTTTTTTTAGCGGGCAAACTAAGCACTTTCCTTATATCACGGAGTTTCTTTGAGACTTATAGTTTCATCCAAATCGAAAATGGATCTCGGGTCAATTTAATAAATGAGTTGAGAATCCCAAAAAAACGTGAAGATAATCGGAAATAACTTTTTGCAAGTGCGGTTTGGCCGCAGGAGGTGATTATGTTACGAGTTTTATTTCTTACGATGGCAGGATGGGGAATCTTGGGTCTGGCGACTCCCGATGTTAACGCTGCCTTGCTTTTTGATGCTGCCCTGGAAGGTATCCAGGAGGTGCCCGCGAATGCATCGCCGGCGACAGGATATGGCACAGTGCTTCT
>JAFGQP010000069.1 GCA_016935635.1 Sedimentisphaerales bacterium | reverse complement strand
GCCCCGACGGCGAACATAGACCTGCCGGCTGCCGTAGACCAGTATATCGGTCACCTCCGGATCGTCCACCCACGGGGCAATCGGGCTGAGTGAGAGCTTCAGCAGTTCATTATCGAGTGCGTTGGCATTCACGAAAACACCCCTATTGCTCGCATCTGAAGGGTCGTCTCCCCAGAAGGGTTTGAAGACGGGGGCGCCGGATATACGCCCCACATTTCATAGAGTGCTAAAGGGGACGAATACTTACCTCGAAAAATTCAGCAGAGGATTGCTGCAACGGCAGCGACAGCAGCCAATCTTGGTCGCTGATTACGCTGAACATCGTCAATGATACTGGAAGGACAATCTAGCGCTAAAAAGAGATGCGATAGAGGCGCAAGCAATATGTGAAGATTCGGCATTATGGGCTATTTAGGAATAACCGAGATATGCAGGCTTTTCCCCGAGCAGCCGCGTGGGGGGGCACATTTCTTCGCATGGCACTAAATGAGGCTCTGTCGCTGATATAAAATGGCGCTCACAGGACTGCCATGCAAGCTGTACTTCAAACCATTCCATGAGGCTGGCGCTTGGACAGTTATAGTTCTTCGATCATTTTCTCGACTAGAGCTACAGCAGCGGTGATAATGAATCAAAGGCAAACGGATAGAGAGACGGCTACTAAGGAACGTGTTGCTCGCTTGGAAAAGCGTATTTCGGCTGAAAGGCGTTTGCTCGCTTACACGAATATTGATCGAGCGAATCATTGCTATCGGCTGTTAATTCGAATACCACGTAGTTCTGCATCCTAGTATTATTATGTCGACAGCACGGACGTAGTCCGGGCACAGGGTTGCAGACTTTTTATTCTGGATATATACACATCTTTCGCGATAGCGAGCACTTGCGGATTGGCAAGCGTGACCGTAGGCATGCCGGTGCAAATCAGAATTGCAAAATCGGGCATGGTCAGGCGGTAAGCAGCCTCGAAAAATCCGGCGGTTGATGGGAATATTCAAGAACGGTCTTCACGATTGTCATATGGATCAATCCACAATCAAGGCTTTTGTATTCCGGCCGGGTTTTCAATCCATTGATATTGGGCGCGGCACCAGGTCCGCCCGAGTTGAGTTCTGACCCCATTCACCCTGCGATTATGACACCTCCCCAAACGCCGCCGGCTCCCGCAGGGGCACTGAAGCTTGTTCGCTATGCGCTTCCTCATTCCGGCCAGCCTGACCATTTGCATGGCTACCCTCTCATCCTTTACGCTGAAAATCTCAGCAAAATCTTGCCGAAGTCCCTGTTTACCATGTTTTAGCTCTCCGAATGGTAAAAATCTGTGTTTCTCCCTGAACGCAAATCCGTATAGATATGGAACAACGCACAATTTCACGAATCCTGGCAGTGTCGGCTCCCTTCGCAATGCCAGTTTCTGCTGGCTCGGCGAACCCAAACAAAGACTTCCATTCGCCATGGTGTGGAAGTCCTTTGGAATTCGCCCCGTTGTTTCCTTCACAAGAGGAATTTCGCGCGGGAAACTAAGCGGCACCGTAAGGAAAATTTCATAGGAATCACTAATCACTTCCAAGCCGTTCTTGTCTGCACTGAATGACAACGTGCCTGCAATTTGAACGGAACCATCGGTTATTGGGAGCAACTCCAGGCCTTTGTAAGTCTGGAGCAATTCCCCGATTTTCCATTTTTCGAACTTCTCTGCTGTCGTTTCAGTCATCTCGCCGCCAGGGTTTCGGACCAGAAGCAATGTGCACGGTTGAGGCAGCCGCTATGATGCGTGGAGCCGAAACTCCAGTGGCTTCCAACCGGCTCACCATGGCTCCGGTCAGATTAAGGTCAAATCTCTTCTGGACCGCACGGCTGATTTCCGGCACCTTATCGAGGATTCGCAGATTATTAAGGTCGACTTTGATCTGCGCATGCCACGTCCAAAAATTCTGCTCAAAGCGCGCGTCTTTAGCCCAGCGGTCGGCAAAGTCCTCTCCCGGATTGACCGGGTTCGGGACTCGGGGGCGCGCGGAACGAACGTGTTTTGTTATACCTTCGACGATGTTTTCCAAAGCGATGCCGAAATCGGTCTCGCCGCCATATGCGTGAGTTGCGAGCGTAGTGATTATCATGGAAAGGGGCTTCCATTCCGGCGAGTTTTTGAACATTACATCCCGGTGCCGCTTTAGAATCTGGATTGAACGTTGCAGCGGGGTCTTCCATTCATAGGACGGCACTTTGTCTACAGAGGCATAGATTCGGCTTTTGGCTAGCTCTTCAATCTGGATGTAGGCAACAGGACGGGCTCGATTTTCAAACCAAGCCGCGATTCCGCGCGGATTGCTGGTAGGCCAATTACGGGTGATTATTCCGTAATTGGGGCGCCGCTTGTCAGTAATAGCAACCGCAGTCCTGGCAAATTCAATCGGCACGCCGATCTTCACGAGCAAATTTATGGCGTCAGCATCTTCGGGGATGCATGGAAGGATATCCATATGGAAGGTCACGTCATCGGCATAGTTTAAGCGCCAGCAACGCGGTTTCTCTTTGACTGCCTCCTTGAACGAATGCGCTTCGCCATACGCTTTTATCTCATCCCCGATGAGGTTCTTAACGTGCTGCTGGGTAATGCCGATTTTTTGCAGGTCAACCTGGCACACCAAATCCAAATCATATTCCTCAGTCGGAAGCAGAGGCCTGATGACTGTGCCGTAGCGGAAGGATCCCTGGGGGTAGATTTCAGGCGAAAACGACGAAACCTTCGATTCTTTCCGTTGGAGCCATTCGCCGAGCGATCTGTATCGGTCAGCGGCCTTCTGGTAATAGGATGGCGGAATGTCCAGAAGCTCTACCACCATTTCCAATATCAGGTCGTACCTTTTTTTGTCGCTCATGCTTCGACTCCTTTCGGGATAGTGAGTGTACGAACAAAACCACCCTGGGCATTAATTTGGTCATAAATGGCCCATGGCATGTCGGCCTTCGGCATCCTGACGCGTCCAAGCTCAACCGCAATAGAAACAGGCGCGGCAGGGAAAATGTGAAGAATCGTCTTTTGCCCATGCCGAGATTTAATTCGATCCAGCAGCGGACGCATATGGCTCCGGAATAAGGCCAACTGTTGACGTGACTTTAGAAAGTCATTGTGCGGGGACATAATCCCGACGCTCCAAATAGCGGCTTTTTGGCCGAGAGCGGACTGTATCCGGTCCGGCGTTATTGTGGCGCTGAGCGATAAAACAAGGGCCGGAGGACCGCTTGTATCGGCAGGTTCATCTATTTGATACGGGATTATTTTTGCCTCATCTGGCCAACTCCAACCTTGCGGTTCGCGGTGAAGCTGGTAGACGTCAGCTTGTGGGATATCGGTCAAAAGCGATCCGAGCAGGATCAGTAAAGGTTGTGGGGCAAGGGCAAAAATCGAGAGGTGTGAAATTTCACCTGTCGCGAGCCGTTCGTGGACGCGCTGATCAAATTTCGTGGTCAGTTCATGGCTTTCCGTGCTCCAGAAACTGCTGTCGCGCTCATTAAATGAACTGTTGATCGTGGTAAGTTCGATGGCTTTATCATCCGCTGGGTATCTGTCCGGGAAGAGAGCCAGAGCCGTCAGGCGGAACTTCAGTGGAGAACTGTGATCGCCAACATTTGCTCCATAATGCAGCACGTGACTTGTCCTATCCAGACCAATACCGGTTATGATGTCAATACGGCGTTCGTGCCTCCTCTTTAGTTCGCAAAGCAGGGCAGCGGAATATTGTTCTCCTTCCGTGTCTTGATCAATTGTCTTATGACATTCCCGGCAGACGAGGAGCAGGTTGGCTATATCATTTATTTTCTTCCTGGAAATTCCTGTATTCCCACGAGGTCCATCGGGGCTGAAGGAATAAATGTGCGCCAATTCCGCTAGTTTGACTTGCTCCTGGGTTACAGCCGATTTCCAGAGTGGCTTGTTGCAGAATTCGCACCGGCCGGCTGCACGGCCCCAGAGCAAACACTGAATTGAAGATGGAATGTAACGGGTTACATCAGCAACGCTTGCCCTTTGGAGGGTACTGCTGAGCTGTTCATATTGTGTGGCGGCATGGTGCAGGTTCTTCTCGCTTGTCGCTAGGGGATCTTTTTGCATACATTCTTCTGCTTTCTGCAAAACCTGAGTTGGAGGGCGTGAGCTTTCACATTTCCTAATGTGAAATCTGTTTGACTAAATGCGGCCACTTGGAATAGATTAAGGCCGAAACCAATTGATACTCACGAATCAGGGATGCTGTGAGTGCACCTTGCCAGATGGATTCGCTGCAACCCTGATTCGCCCTCTTCCTGGGTCTTGCGCAAGCAGAAAAAGGACTACCCTTCCATAAATCATAAAATCCTAACCGCGACCTGTCAAACTTGCTCGGCCCATATTTTGTGCTTTTCTATAATTCGGCCACAATACCTTGCGGGCAATCTATTGCCCCTACACCATTTATTCACCAAATGAAAGCGGGTTTCAGGCATGATGCTAATACAGTTCTCTGGGTTGAATCTGTTGGTTTTGGAGGTGAAATTCCAAGGGATCTGCAACTCATGTTCTCGCGAAAGGAACCTTTGTCCCGATGTAAAGTTCTTTCCGGATGCTCGCGTTCACAGGGGCAGGTAAACTCTGCTAAGTTGCTTGGTCGACCACAGATGAGGAGGACCTCTCGTGAACGCGAAAGCCTTTTTGGCGACAGATATATCGAACACCAAGACGCCGAGGGTAACTATTGTGGGCGAGTCTCAGCAACGTGAAAGTTTTTTGGGCGATAAGCACACTGAGCACAAAAGTCGTAAGTCTTGATCCGCTAATGGTTTTAATCTTGTGCTTGTCTCGGTTGTGCGCGCGCGAACACATCGTTCACTACAGACTGATCTCTGGCGATAGTTGTAGAAACATATGACAAAGCATAAGCATCGTCCAATCGGGCGGGGTGAGAGAGCTTTAGCAGCTCATTATTGGATGCGGTGTTTGCGTTCAGGATGCTTTCGTGGTGCGGCCAATTCTGAAACCAGCATTTCGGCAGAGAGACGGATTGCGGCGGCCAGGCCGCGGGGCCTGCCGGCTCCGTAACGGATGAATAGCGACTTTTTTTGCTGGGCATTCCTCAAATAAGTTTCGACCATAACGCCGGGGAGCGTTTTGGCAGTC
>JAFGQP010000343.1 GCA_016935635.1 Sedimentisphaerales bacterium | reverse complement strand
GTGCAAGTTGAATCATCTTCATATTATTCACCTCGGTCGATTGGCCCGCTATTGCTGTTGAGCCGGAATCGCTATGGTTATAATGTCTTGAGCAGGCCGTCGGCCAGTTCGTAGCGCCGATCCATCTTTCTGGCCAGATCCATGGAATGGGTTACCACAATCAGCGTCAGCTTTTCCTGCTGATTCAATTCCACCATCAATTCGGCAATCTGCTCAGCGGCAGCATGGTCCAGCGCCCCTGTCGGCTCGTCGGCCAACAGCAGGGCGGGCTTGTTGATCAGCGCCCGCACCAGAGCCGCCCGCTGTCGCTGCCCGGCGCTGAGCTGGCCGGGCAGATAATTCATCCGCCCCGTCAGGCCGACCCGATCCAGCAATTCCGCCGCATAGTACAGCATTTCCTTTTGCGACGCCTTGGTATTGCCCGCCAGCGTGGGAATCAGCACATTTTCAAGCACGCTGCATTGCGGCAGGAGATGATGCATCTGAAAGACAAATCCAATCCGCTGATTGCGGACTTTGGCCGCCGCGGTTTCGCCCAGGCCTGCATAATCCTTGCCATCCAGCGATACCGTCCCCGCTGTCGGTTTATCCAGCAGGCCCAGAATGTTCAATAGCGTGCTCTTGCCGCAGCCGGACGGTCCGACAATCGCCACCGACCGGCCCCGCGGAACCTCCAGGTCAATGCCCCGGAGCACCTCGGTTTCGCCGGCGGTTTCGGAATATTTTTTTTGAAGTCCTTTAACCTGCAACAGAAAATCACTCATTTTCGCAGTACTCCTTCCAGTAGTTTTTCATACTGTTTGGAATTAATTTTAATATCAAAATGCTGTAAAGCCGCCTGATGGCCTTTTTGGCCCATGTCGTGGATTTTAGCGGGATTGCAGATGAGCCCGCGCAGGGCTGCCATCAGATGCGAACAGGAATTGGGCTCGACCAGGATCCCCGCCCCGCTGCAGTCGGCATATTCGGGAAACACCCCCGCCGCCGGTGCGATGAAGCCCACACCGCTGGCCATGGATTCCAGCACGCATAATCCGTAAGCGACGGGTTTGCGAAACGGCACACACATCAAATCAATCGCTGCGAAGAATGCCTTGCGGCTGTCGAGACTGAAATCCTCCCGGAACTCCACTCGCTCCTGCATGCCTGCTGTTCGAATCTTTCGTTTGATCGAATCAATATAATTTTTATCGGCTGCGGTCTGACCGCCGCTGGCAATCAGTTTCACCGCGGGCAGCCCCGGTTCCGCCGCCAGCCCGATAACCGCATCAACGAGCATATCAAAACCATTATCCGGGCAGAGGCGTGCCAGATAACCGAGCGTCAGAGGGCTGCCTTTTTTTTGTGCTGCCGGGTATTCCGACAACTCCAATCCCGGATAGGCAACCTGAATTTGTTGTGTCTTGAGGGCCAGCTTTTCGGTCATCAATTCCAGATAATACCGGCTTACTGCGACAAACAAATCCACATTAGCCGCACACCGCCGCATTAGCTCCCAGACCTGCCCCGACCATGGCTGGCCCAGCCCATCCACGAATCCATCTTCATCCTGCAGCAGACTGATCACCGCGCAACCCAGTTTTTGGCGAATCGGTCCGACTACCCCCATCAGCAGCGCATTGGACAACACAACCACGTCGGGCCGGTTTTCCGGCAAAATCAGCCACTCTATCAGGCGGTCCAGTTCCTTGACCTGCTTGCCGTCCTGCCCCTGAAGCATCGAGATTGTGGTTTCCCCCAATTGCTTGACATTGGATACTCCCGCCTGCCGGGCTGCGCGTGAGAGCAGTCGAGGCGAATCCAGCAAAGCATCCAGCCAGCGCGGCGTATGCCTGAACAGGCCCAGCTTCTGCTGGAGATAGACATTAATACCCCCGAAAAACAACGGTCCCTTCGGAATATCCTGCTGCTCCGGGCCGGCCGGAAGATACATCGGCAAGGCTATCGCTTCATGCCCCAGCCGGCACAATTGACGCAGCATCATTGCATCGCGAACACAATTTTCGCAATAAAAACCGCCTCCCGCCCCCGGCGCCAGATGTACAATTCGCATGGTCTGTCTCCAATTCCATTTGGCTCAACAAGATAGGCAACATTGTCCCCGCTGGGGCGGCGTTTGTCAAACCTGAAATTCGACAGATATACTCTATCGCCTACCAGTGAATACAGACCAGGCACAGGGCCTGCTCTCAGGAATACACCGAATTCAGCAGAGGTTCAGTTCTTTGCCGACCTGCTGGAATTTTTCGACCGCAAAATCCAGGTCTTCTTTTGTATGAGCCGCGGATATCTGAGTGCGGATGCGGGCCTGTCCTTTGGGGACGACCGGGAAGAAAAAGCCAATCACGTAAATTCCTTCTTCCAGGAGTCGGGCGGCCATCTTTTGAGCCAGGACCGCATCGCCAAGGATTATCGGCGTGATGGGATGGTCGCCGGGCAGGACCTTCAGGCCTGTCTTCTGAATCCGCTGGCGGAAATAGACCGTGTTTTCATGCAGACGGTCCAGGAGAGCCGTTGATTCGGTCAGCAATTCCAGTGCACGCAGTGAGGCACATACAATCGCCGGTGCCAGCGAGTTGGAAAACAGATATGGACGGCTGCGCTGACGGAGCAGGTCGATGATTTCTTTGCGTGCCGAGACAAATCCGCCGCTGGCTCCGCCGAGTGCCTTGCCGAAGGTGCCGGTAATGATATCCACCCGACCCATGACACCGCGATATTCGGGCGTACCCCGGCCGGTTTTGCCGATGACGCCGGTGGCGTGACAATCATCAATCATCACTGCCGCATCATACTTGTCGGCCAGGTCGCAGATTTCATCCAGACGAGCCACATAGCCATCCATGGAGAACACCCCATCGGTGGCAATCAGACGCAGGCGGGCCTTGGACGCTTCTTTGAGTTTGGCTTCAAGGTCGGCCATATCGCTGTTTTTGTAGCGATAACGCTGAGCTTTGCACAGACGGATGCCATCGATGATGCTGGCGTGATTGAGCTCATCGCTGATAATCGCATCTTCGGGGCCAAGCAGCGTTTCAAAGACACCGCCGTTGGCATCAAAACAGGAACTGTACAGAATCGTATCCTCGGTGCCCAGAAACTGTGAGACCTTGGCCTCAAGGTTCTTATGGATTTGCTGGGTACCGCAGATAAACCGCACCGACGAGAGCCCAAAGCCCCACTTGTCAAAACTGCCGGCGGCGGCCTTGATAATCTCCGGATGGTCGGACAGGCCCAGATAATTATTGGCACAGAAATTCAGCACCGGCCGGTCGGGCTGCACGGTAATACGGTTCTTTTGCGGGCTGACGATAATCCGCTCGTTTTTATACAGGCCATCGCGGCGAATCTGCTCAAGCGTTTCGCTCAAATGCGTCTTCATCGATTCATACATGATATCCGTCTCCGTTTTTTAAATTACGCCCAGTTCAGAATCACTTTGCATCCACCGCCGGAACGCAGCGCCTCGAATCCTTTTTCGAATTCGGTATAGTGGAAATGATGCGTAATCAGCGGCGAAATATCCAGTCCGCCCTGAATGAGCATGGTGACTTTATACCACGTTTCGTACATGAGCCGTCCGTAAATGCCGGTCAGCGTCAGGCCATTAAAAATCACCGTGTTCCAGTCCACCTGCGACGGAGGCAGAATCCCCAGCAGGGCAATCTTGCCGCCGTGAGCCATATTGGTCAGCATATCGTTAAGGGCCTGCGGACTGCCGGACATCTCCATGCCGACATCAAAGCCTTCTTTCATGCCGAGTTTCTGCTGGGCCTGGGCAAGCGTCTCATTGCGGACGTCCACGGTCAGGGTAGCCCCCATCTTTTTGGCCAGTTCCAGCCGGCCGGGATTCATATCCGTCACCACCACATGACGCGCCCCCACCTGTCGGGCAACCCCGGCAGCCATACAGCCGATCGGCCCGGCCCCGGTAATCAGGACATCTTCGCCGACCAGGTTGAAGGTCAGAGCGGTATGTACCGCGTTGCCCAGCGGGTCAAAGCAGCTTATCACATCCAGCGGGATCGACTTGTCGCAATACCAGATATTGGTCACCGGAACGGAGATAAATTCTGCAAACGCCCCATCGCGATTGACGCCGATGCCCTTGGGCGAGTGGCACAAATGCCGCCGGCCGGCCAGACAATTGCGGCATCGTCCGCAAACGACATGCCCCTCGGCGCTGACAATATCGCCGATTTTGAAGTCGTGAACATTGCTACCCATCTCGACAATCTCGCCGACGAACTCATGGCCGATGGTCATGGGCGTTTTAATCGTGTTCTGGGCCCACTTGTCCCAGTTATAAATATGCACATCCGTGCCGCAAATGGCGGTCTTGAGCACCTTAATCAGCACATCATTAATGCCGATCTGCGGGACCGGAACGTCCTGCAGCCACAAGCCTTCTTTGGCTTCTTTCTTAACCAATGCTTTCATCATCTGTTCCCTTCAATGTAGGAATCCCTAAACCGGATATGGCTCAACGGGTATTCTATTTCTGCCTGTCCGGTATTTTCCGTGTATTCTGAACCGATGCCCCCAGACACGCCAGAGGCGGCTCATTGTGTTTGAAAAAAATACTGTATATCACCCCGGCCCAAAGGTCAAGGGACAAGATATACCCAACGGGAATAAAGCTCTCGATTTTTCATGCTTTGTCTGGTATATTACTGGAAATGTATTTTTATACTGATCCTGGATGAAATGGTCCTCCCGAGGCGCGGCTATGTACTGTTTGAATGCATTTTATGGCCATCCTCGCGGCAAAATGATACTTGTTAAGTATATTATCATAGTAGATTGATGGAGATTCCATGCCCGAGTTAATTACCGGCGTTGTAAAAAAAACTTTTAAAGGCGGCTTTGTGCTGCGTGACCCGGTCCGTTCGTTCCGGCCGGGCGGGCGGGATGTGATCGTTCCCATAGCTCTGGTGCGCCAATGCGGCCTTATCGAAGGCGCGGAAGTCTGCGGCACCACACGCACCGACCGCAATCTGGTCCTGCTGGATAAAGTGGAAACCGTGTGCGGCCTGACGGTCGAGCAATTCAAAAAACGCATCCCCTATCAGGAACTGACCGCCGTTGCCCCGTATCAGCGGTTTGACCTTGAAAAATGCGGCGAGCCGGCCATGCGCATCGTGGACCTGATCGCCCCGATGGGTAAAGGCACCCGCGGCCTGATCGTCTCACCCCCCAAGGCCGGCAAGACCACGATTCTGTCGCAATTGGCCAAGGCTATCCTTGCCGATGATCCGAAGGCCCGGGTTATTGTACTGCTCATCGACGAGCGGCCCGAAGAAGTGACTTACTTCAAACGCGGCGTCGAAGGCGCGACGGTGGTGGCCTCTTCCATCGACCAGAGCATCGACGAACATGTCGAACTGGCCGAGATTCTCCTGGCGTATATCAAAGTACAGCTTGAATGCGGGCGGGATATTATTGTGCTGGTCGATTCTCTCACCCGCATGGGCCGTGCGTTCAATCGCAAAGGCTCCGGCACCGGCCGCATCATGTCCGGCGGGCTTGAAGCAGGCGTACTCGAAATCCCCCGCCGCTTTCTGGGCATGGCCCGCAAGATCGAAAACGGCGGCTCAGTCACCATCATCGCCACCGCCCTGGTCGATACCGGCTCGCGGATGGACCAGCTTATCTTTGAAGAATTCAAGGGCACCGGCAACAGCGAAGTCATCCTGTCCCGCGAGATGGCCGAGCGGCGAACGTTCCCCGCCATCGATATTCCCGCGTCCGGCACACGGATGGACGAGGTGCTCTGGGGCCCAGCCAACTGCAAGAAGCTGGCCAACCTCCGCAAGGGATTGTTTAACTATAGAGCCATCGAGGCCATGAACACCCTGACCGCAGCCCTGCGAAAATATCCCACCAACGCCGAACTGCTCAAAATCCTGCCGGGCTGACAAGTACCATCCGTTTGAATTAACAATAATCTCCTTGCATTTTTTAGC
>JAFGQP010000342.1 GCA_016935635.1 Sedimentisphaerales bacterium | reverse complement strand
GGCTCAAACTCATCCAGCCCGGCACAGGAAAACATGGAATGCGGAATCTGCTTGAATACAATGACAATTTCTGTAAGCTTGCGCGCCAGACGCTTGCCTGTCCGGAGATAAAACGGCACATTTTTCCATCGCCAATTGTCAACTGTCAGTTTTGCTGCAACAAAAGTTTCTGTTTGCGAAGAGGGATCTACCCCGGCTTCTTCGATATAACCGGAATACAGCTGTCCTCCGAGCTTGCCGGGCCCATATTGTCCGACAGCCACCTCCAGGGGAATGCGGTCCGGCGTCAACAGACGGATGCTTCGAAGCAGCTTGGCCTTTTCATCCCGAACCGAGTCTGCATCAAACGCCGCCGGTGGCTCCATCGCCACCAGTGCAACCATCTGCAGCAGATGATTCTGAAACATATCCCGTAATGCCCCGCTCTGATCGTAGTAACCTGCACGGTGTTCAACACCCACACTTTCAGCAATGGTAATCTGTACATGATCGATAAAATTACGATTCCATAGCGGCTCGAAAATGCTGTTGGTAAATCGAAATACCATCAGATTCTGAATGGTTTCCTTGCCCAGATAATGGTCAATGCGATAAATCTGGGACTCTTCAAAACATTCATGCAAATGTTCGTCCAGTTCTTTTGCAGTGCGAAGATCGCTGCCGAATGGCTTTTCAACAATTAATCGAGTCGTCTGGATGCGTCCCGTCTCCGCTTTACAAGTCAAAGCTACATCCCGGAGCTTTTCCGTCACAGTCGTATAAAGAAACGGGGGCAGAGACAAATAAAATATCCGACAACCATCCAGATTGTGGAAATTGTCCAGGGTTATACATTTCTCACGAATTCGGGTATAAAAAGCAATATCATCATAATGGCCGGATTCATAATAAAACCGGCCAAGAAAATCGTGAAATTCCTGCCTATTTTCAATGCCTGCATTTTCAAGCGACTCCTCCACCATATCGCGAAAACGGTCATCCGACAGTTCGCTTCGACCGCAGCCCAGCACATAAAAACCCGACGGCATTAATTCCCGACGGTACAGTTCATACAGGCTTGGATACAGTTTCCGGCACGCCAGGTCGCCGCTGGCCCCAAAAACCACTATTGATACCGGCCCGGCCGGCGTTTCGGCACATAAAATTTCCTGTTTTTCCGCTGTCGCTTCGACTCGTTTCATGATTTTTCCCATAAAAAAACCCTCGGCATAAACCGAGGGTTGTCATCCCGCTTAAATTGCCTCAAATTCCTCTTTACCGGCACCGCAATCCGGGCACACCCAGCCATCCGGAATATCTTCAAATGCCGTTCCCGGCTCCACGCCATTATCCGGATCACCCTTGGCTGGATCATAAATATAACCGCACAGTATGCATTTGTACTTTTTCATGGTTTACTCCTGATTCTATAAGGTTTCATTTGCCAACTTTTTCGACTCTATTTTTACAGGGGACACCGCAGATGGTCAAGCGATTTACCCCTTGAAAATCACTTTGATTAACTCTTCCGGCTCAATCCGGAAAAATGCCCCTCTGCCCTCAAAAAAACCATGGTCCCGGATCAAATGAATATTCAGGTCTGACCAACTGATCGATTGTCCGGTATCCAGCCGCTGAGCCGTCGTAATCCGCTTCTCATACCGCCCTTCGTGCGGCCAGGGGCAGACAATAATCCCTTTGTAATCTTCGCTTTTAACCTCCAGCTCTTCATCCGCCTGAATCCATGTACCCAGCGCCGGCCGGGCCAGGTCCCGTAAGTCCTGCATCCGGGCCGCCACATCAGACACACTATATCCCAGCCGATGCAGCACAGCTGCATCCTCAGCAATGATTTCATCCAGACTTCTCGAATCCGTCCCCAGAAAGCCGCCGGCGACCAGACGGCCTGAACGCAGCATTCTTTCCAGATTCTTATCCTGCGGTGACTGTTTCATATTCGCACCTATGCAAATTTGTCATAATACACCTTGTCCTGCGGCATCCCCAGCCCAACCAGCACCTTGATCGATGCATCAATCATACCCGGGCTGCCGCAAAGATATCCTTCGTGTCCGCTCAAATCCGAATACTGGCGCTTTACCGCCTCAGTCACAAGCCCCGCCTGCCCGCTCCAGTTATCCTCCGGCTGCGGACGAGCCACGACCGGATTGAACTTGAACGACGGAATCGCTTTTTCAAATTCGGCCATCTGCTGTCCAAGACACAGATCCCTGACTGAATTGCCGCCAAAGAAATAATCCGCCTTTCGCGTCGAGCCGGCATGCCGCATCTGATGCAGAATCGACACAAACGGCGCCATCCCGCTTCCGCCGGCGATAAAAATCATCGGCGCTTGTGCATCGCTCATCCTGAATTCGCCATACGGCCCGGTCAACTGAACCGACTGGCCCGCCTTCAAATAATCAAACATCCACGTTGTACAAATCCCGTTGGGCACCCGTCGCACAATCAGCTCCACAAAATGATTATCCTGCGGATCCGACGCAATCGAATACGCCCGACTGACCTCATCAACCCCTTTCTTATACGCAGGGCACGTAATCTGCACATACTGCCCGGCAATAAAATCCATCCTGTCCGGCTCAAGCAGCTCAAACCGAAAACGCTTCATATCATAGGTCAAATCCTCTACCGCCGCCAGTTTCGCCTGATACTGCTGAATCGCAAACAGGAACGCGGGGATTTCGATTTCCATGTCATTTCGCACCTTGACCTGACAGGCCAGTCGAATCCCCTCTTTTCGCTCCTTGTCGTTCATGTAGGGCGTTTCCGTCGGCAGTAGCGTCCCGGCTCCCTCCAGCACCCTGCATTTGCATACCCCGCAGGTCCCCCGCCCGCCGCAGGCACTCGGCAAAAAGATTTTCTGCTCCTTGAGCGTCGTCAGCAGTGGCTTGCCTCCCTCAACAGTCAATTCCTTTTTGCCCTTATTCAGTGTAATTTTGCATGACCCATAATTCTGGATCACCTTTTCGCTGATTACCAGAATCAATGCCAGTCCCGCCGCAATTCCGCTCAGAAGCAATACTGAAAAAATAAATCCCATCATTTATTGCAGTACCCCTGTAAAGCCAACGAATGCCAGTGCCATAATACCCGCAATAATCAGCGTTATCCCCGGCCCTCGCAGCCCGGCGGGAATCTTCGACTCATCAATCCGCTGTCGAATCCCCGCCATTGCCACAATCGCCATCATCCAGCCCACCCCGCTGCCGAAACCAAAACCCACCGTCACAATCAGTGAGTACTCCCGAATCACCATCCACAGCACCGCCCCCAGAATGGCACAATTGACCGTAATCAGCGGCAGGAATATCCCCAGATTCTGATACAGGGCCGGGCTATAGCGGTCGATAATCATCTCAATCAACTGGACAAACGCCGCAATGATGATAATAAACAGGATATACTTGTAAAACTCCAGATTCAGCGGCACCAGCACCCACCAATAGGCCATCCAGTTCAGAATCGTCGTCGCCGTCATCACAAACACCACCGCCGCCCCCAGCCCGACTGCCGTCTTGACTTCCCTGGACACCGAGATAAACGAACACATCCCAAGGAAATAACTCAACAGAATATTTTGTGTGAAGATGGCCGCAAAGCAGGTCACCACCGCCATCCAGACTTCAGACCCGATACTGCTGGTATTCGCTGCCAGTAAAATCATGATTTTTTCCCCTTGATACCAATCGACCGGCACAGCCACAGCAGGCAGGCCAGCACAAAAAACGCCCCCGGCGGCATCACCATAATCACCCACTTATCCCACTGGGTCGAAAAATACGGCAGCGGATACCCCGCCAGCGTCCCCATCCCCATCACTTCCCGAATCGCCGCAATCACCATCAGAATCACCGAATATCCCAGCCCGCTGAACAGACCATCCAGAAACGACGGCCACGGACGATTCGACTGGGCAAACGCCTCACAGCGTCCCATGACAATACAGTTGGTGATAATCAGACCGACATACGGCCCGAGATTGCGGCTCATATCCGGCCAATACGCCCGCAGCAGAATATCCACAATAATCACATAAAACGCGATAATTAAAACCTGTACCATCATCCGCACGGTTTTGGGCGTCCATTCTTTCATTGCCGACACCGTCGCACAGCTTAACGCCGTTACCAGCGACAGCGAGATACACATCACCGCCGTATTAGTCACGTTATTCGTCACCGCCAGCGTGCTGCATATTCCAAGTATCTGGCGAAAGATCGGGTTGTCACGCCACAGGCCATCCAGGATAATTTGATTTGTAGTTTTGGTTGCAGTCTGTCCGTTCATGGCTGTGTTGCCTCTTTTTTCTGTCGCCACTGAGTTACCGCATCGTTGAGCAGCTTCTCCAGCCGAACACAGGTTTGTGTCGCACCGGTAATCGCCTGAATATCCTTGTCTGACGCTTCCGCCGGGGCTCGAATCCGAATCGGCCTGAGCCCCTCCTCGAACTGCTTGCCGGCAAATTGCTCATAAAAAAACGGCTCGACAATCCTGGCGCCCAATCCCGGCGTCTCGGCCTGTTCATAAAACCAGATCCCTGTAATCGTCTGCAAATCCGTCCCAATCCCGATCACACCCCGAATCGGCGCCCAGAACCCCTGCCCTTCAAACGGCAGTGCATATCCGGCAAGCTGCCCCCCCGGGCGGTATTCATACGCATCCCCGGATACCATGGGGACAGTAAAATCTTTCGTAAAAACCGAATGGACTTCTGCATCCGACTGGACTTGAATCGATGGAAATACAGCCAGCGCCGCTCGTTCAAAGGCTATCTGTGCATTGGACTTGATCTTTGCCTCCGTCAGGCGAGCCAGACCGATTAACAGCGTGCTGCAAATTGCAGTCAGCACAAACATGTAAACAACAGCAAAATAGCGGGACTCTTTCATTTGCCCCCCTTCACTGCTGCCGGCACCGGCTTTTTGGGCCAGTAGGCCTTGACTGCATAATCCAGAATCGGGGCAAACATATTGCCAATCAGGATACTGAACATAAGACCGCCGTTGAATATCGAGAAATTCCGGATAACCAGTGTACAGATACAAATGATCAGGCAATAGGCAATCTTGGCCTGCTCAGTACGCGGCGAACTGACCGGGTCGGTCGCCATAAAAAACGCCGCCAGCAGATATCCCCCACCCAGCATCGCCGAAATCCCCTGCGGCACCGGCTTGACTCCAAATTGATAAAATATCTCACTGAGCAGCGGATAGGCAATAAGCATCGTTAACATAATCGTCCGGCTGGCGGCCTTCGTAATCCACAGGTAAATCCCACCCAGCAGAATCAACGCCGCACTAGTCACACCCATCGTGCCGGGAATGCCGCCCAGAACCAATTTTTTCCAATACTGCCAGCCATTGACCTTGATATGCTGGTCCTCAGAAACAGTTGCCGGCACGACCGAAACCACATCAGGGCCCGCTGTCCAGACCGGTTCCAGCCGGCCCGCCTTGGCGTGGGCCAGCGGAGTTGCAGTTGTCCTAGTCGAAACACCGTTGGCATCAGTCATCGTGCTCCACCGCCCCAAAGCTCCCCAGGGACCTTCCGCCGGAGGGTACCATGTCCCCGTCAGAGCAATGGGAAAACAGATATATACAAAACACCGTCCGGCAATCGCGGGATTGAAAATATTTTTTCCAAATCCCCCGAACATCTCCTTGGAAAACAATACCGCAAACGCCATCCCCACGGCCATCACATGCCAGCCCACCCCCGGCGGCATCACCAGCCCGAACAGCACCGACGTCACAAACACTGCCTCACTGACAGGATCCTTGCGCCAGCGGCAGAACAGCCACTCACAAAAAAAACCCACCGCACAGCAAAATGCTATCGCCGCAAGCGATCGCCAGCCAAAAAAATATACACCCCCTGCAATGCAGGGAATCAGCCCGAAAAGAACCTTCCGCATGGCGGGCTGCTTGCGAAAAAATGTTTTTTTAGGTACGCCCATCGCCGATGTGATTCTTTCTGTCCGCAGGCAGCGACAGGGCAAGGATAAAAAACTCTATCTGCCCGTCAGTATCGTACCGCCTGCTTATCGCCTTTAATTATTTCTTCATTGCCTGCAGCTTGCTGCCAATCGTCGAAACATGCACCATTTCTTCAATGATAATCCCCTGAATTTTATCTTTGCCCTTTTTATCCGGCACAAAATCCTTGATGCCCACATAAAAGGCTATGGAATTCTTTTCGGCCTGCAGCGCCGCCCTCAGCACCTCTTCGGGAGATTCTTTGCCGGTGAATTTCTGGTTTGGTGCAACCTTGCCTTCCATTCCGTGGAAATCAGCCATCGTCTGAAGATAATGGGCAACCTGGTTATCCGGATCATAAGTCACCGGCTCTTTCATCTCCGCCGTCAGCTCCCGGCGCATCCCCGCAAATATCTTTTCGTGCCCGTCTTCCATGGCAGCCATTTCCAGAAACAGCTTGCGTGCATCAGCATCACCACTGTTGTTTGCGGCTTCCCGATAAAAGCGAGCCCCGTTGCGTTCAATCTCTTCAGCCATTTCAAAAATTTCATCGACGTTGAACGTGATAGCCATCCGCTGTCTCCTTAAACTTGGGTTAATGTATTATATACTGTTCCTACTTGAGATTTCTCGGTTCGTCGCGGCTAAGTACAGCAGCTTCAACCACTTGCTTCTTTTGCTCGCGAAATAATCATACCCGCTGGGTATAACAACCTTTGTTACGAACTGCACACTGACAGGAAGACCTGTTTTCCTGCTCCACAAACTCAAACCGCAAAAGGAGGCACTTAGTCCGCAGGTGCCGCCGGAGGTGTATAAACACGGGCCGCCATTTCCTTGTCCATCATAAACAAGGCCGCACCGGGCTGCTTGCCCATAATCCTCAGCTGCCCCAGAATCTGCTCGACATTTTTCTCTTCTTCCACCTGCTCGTTAACAAACCATTGCAGGAATTGATTGGCGGCATGATCCTTTTCCTGGATAGCCAAGTCGACCAGATGATTAATCCGTTCCGTCACAGCGTTCTCATGCCTGAGCGTCGCGGCAAATACGGCTTCGATGTCTTTCCACTCCGTCTCCGGGCCGTCTATCGATGTCAGTTTTACTTCACCGCCGCGTTCCAGAACGTGCGTATAAAACTTCATCGCGTGACTCATTTCTTCCTGGGCCTGTATGCGCATCCAGTTGGCAAATCCCCCCAGGTTATTTTTCTCGCACCACGCCGACATGGACCAGTACAAATACGCCGAATAGGTCTCGGCATTGATCTGCGCATTGAATGCTTGTTCTATACTTTTTTTCAACATAGGCTTTACCGTTTCAAATGTGTTTGTTAACGCTCATAAGGACAGCTGATACCGCCGCCGGCTCAGGCCTTCCAGAGCCCGTGCAGATTGCAGTATTCGCGGGCCGTCACCGTGTCCGCCGTCACCATAAAGGTCGCTTCCGGGACCTGTCCTGGATTGAGGAACTGCACATAGCTTTTACCGTCAGCCAGCAGTTCAATCCATTCAATGTAATGTTTTTCTTCCATCGGGTGGGCCACTGAACCGACCTTGACTTTATATCCGCCCTGAATCTTTTCAATGACCGGAACATGTTTTTCTTTTGCCCCGTCAGTGGTATTCTCAGTCATCTTTTTCATCGGCTGCCCGCAGCAGGCCAGTTCCCCGTCGCCGCCATGCATCACCATAACGATATTGCCGCACATTGCACATTTATACACTTCCAGTTTCGCCGCCATAATCTAATCCTTTCGTTTTCTCCGTCGCCATCTGCGACTTCATGAGTTTTTTTTGCTCTTTATTTTAGAATATTCAATCCCTGATGTTTGGCTTTAATCATTTCGGCCAGGGCTTCGAGCTTCTCAAAATCGTCAGGCTTGGGCTGCCCCTTGACCATCACCGGTTCTAGAATTTCAGCCTTGAGGTTGCTCAGCAGGCCGGTCAGCGTTTCAACCATCTTGCTGCCCCAGCCATAAGAACCGATAATCCCGGCAAACCTGGCCTTGGGTTTCAATGCATTGACCACAAAGGCCGCATGGGCAGCCGACGGATGAGGGCCAACCAGGACGGTTGGCGCAGCCAGAATCACTGTCGCCGCATCGACCAGGTCAATCGCCAGATGACCCAGGTCAATTCCAGTCAGGTTAAACTGCTTGACACCGACACCCTTATCCATCAGCGAATCCACCAGGTACTCCACCATCTGACGGGTACTGTCATGCATGGATACATAAGCAATAATCACCTTATTCTCAACCCGATCGCTGATCCAGTCCTTGTACGCATCCATAATCAGCGCCGGACGCGGATACACCGGTCCGTGACTGGGGGCAATCATCGCAATCTCAAGCGGCTCCAGCTTCTTGAGGTTTCCCGCAATCGCACTGCGGAAGGGCATCATAATCTCGGCATAATAGCGTTTGGCCGCTTCATAGACCTTGCCCTCATCTTCGACAAAAAGCGAACTGGTGGCTTGATGCGAACCGAAGAAATCACAACTGAATAGAATCTTGTCTTCCCTCACATACGTGCACATTGTCTCGGGCCAGTGCACCCAGGGCGTAATGATAAATTGGAGCGTCTTGTCGCCCAGCGACAAGGTCTGCCCTTCCGTAACTTCAATAAACTGCTCTTCATCCACGTCCAGATGATCCAGCAGAAGACTTTTGCACTTGGCATTGGTTACGATCTTGGCATCGGGGTACACCATCAGAACATCCACAATACCCCCGGAATGGTCCTGTTCGGCATGATGACTGATGACATAATCGAGATTTTCAACTCCGGCCCCAACCAGATGGCTGATGAGGTCCTGGATTTTCGCGGGATCTACCGCATCAATGAGGGCGGTTTTTTCGGAGCCTTTAATCAGGTAGGCATTGTAGCTGGTTCCGTCCGGCAAAGGTATCAGCTCGTCAAAAAGCCGACGATCCCAATCCTGCACCCCCACGGAATAAACGTTTTTTGTTATCGCACGCATCCTTGTTGTTCCTTTCTTTCGCTTGTGCAGCCCAAGGGGGCACCAAAGCTAAACCTATAGCACCTGCTGCACCGCTTTCAAGACCGAGTCATAGTCCGGCTCAGTTGCCACTTCAGGCACGATTTGAATATACCGAATCATCTGCTGTTTATCAAGCACAATGACCGAACGAGCCAGCAAATGCAGCTCTTTTATCAAAAGCCCGTAGGCCTTTGCTAATTTGGCATCTTTATAATCACTGAACGTTTTAACCCTTTCAACACCGGCCGCACCACACCAGCGTTTCTGAGCAAACGGCAAATCCATACTGATAGTTAATATTACCACATCCCCCAAACCCCCTGCTTTTTCATTAAATTTACGAGTCTGAGTGTCGCATACCGGGGTATCCAGTGAAGGTACCGTGCAAAGTATCACAACCTTACCCGCAAAAGACGATATCGCCACATCGGACAAATCGTTTCCTGTGACCATAACATCTGGTGCCTTTTGACCCAGTTTCAGTTCCGGTCCCGCCAGCGTCAGCGGCCCGCCTTTAAATGTCACAAGTCCTTTTCTTTCTTCCATGTAAGTACTCCTTTGGCAGCCAGTCAAACCTAACAGGACCGCCGTAAGTGTTATACCCAGAATTTTTATCCATTTTAACATAACTATATGCTTCATAATGTCGCGTTAGCTTCGATTTACAAAACGAACCCAAATCAGACACGGTTCGTGCCTTAGCACCCCTGAGTGCCGGGTCCGTCTTTGGTTAAGTATCGGACCCGGCCTCCTCTCCAGAAGCGCCTGCCAGTTCGATTTAAAACTGGCAATGCCATTAAAATTAGTAGTTTGCCGCTTCCAGTTCAAAATGAGCCTGGGGATGGGCACATGCCGGGCAAACCTTTACTGCCTCGGTGCCTTCATGCACAAACCCGCAATTTCGACATACCCAGCGGACTTTCTGCTCTTTCTTGAACACGGAACTGGTATCCACGTTTTTCTTCAGGGCCAGATACCGATCCCGATGCCGTGCCTCAGCAACTGCGATCTTGCGGAATACGGCCGCAATTTCCGCAAATCCTTCCTCATCCGCTATTTTAGCGAAATCAGGATACATTGTCTTGGTTTCATAGTCTTCACCCGCCGCGGCTTCCTCAAGATTCTGCGACGTTGTTCCGATGACCCCTGCCGGAAAGGCTGCACATATTTCTACTTCGCCGCCTTCAAGAAACTTGAATAGTCTCTTGGCATGTTCCTTTTCCTGATTTGCGGTCTCTTCAAAAATCCCCGCAATCTGCTCAAAACCGTCCTTTTTGGCCTGACCGGCATAATACGTGTAGCGATTCCGAGCCTGTGATTCTCCGGCAAACGCTGTTAAGAGATTTTTTTCTGTCTTGGTTCCCTTCAAACCCATTACGTAACCTCGCTTTCATTAAATGATGGTTAATTAAATAGTTGGATTATAGTGTGTCTTTCTTTTGACATGCTTCACATAGTCCCTCAAGATAGACCGTTTTCCTTAAAACTTTAAATTTCCCTTCAATCTCTTGCGGCAGCTGGATATTGTCAAACGGCGGATGGTGAAAGTCAATAACTTTGCCGCATTTTATGCATAAAAAATGCTGGTGATCTTCAAGGCCGCCATCAAACCGCCTTGGCTGCCCGGTTCCCTCAACGATAAATGCCGACCCAATCTCGGTTAGCGTCAGGAGTGTGCGGTTTACCGTATCCAGCGAGATTGCAGGCATTTCCTTGCGGACCTCCTGATAAATAGCCTCAGCCGTGGGATGCGCATCGGTATTAATAAGAGCTCTATATACTGCAAATCTTTGCGGGGTAAGCTTTAATCCCGACTGCCTGCATCGCCTTTCAAAGTCTTTTATTTTTAACGTCTGTGCTTGTTTATCCATGCTCGCAATATACCTAATTAGGAATTGATATCAAGTAATATTTACTACTATTTAGAATTTCGGTTCGAGAAATTTCTGAAAAATGAAATAATCTTGTCTTTTTCATTTTTTCCTGTAGAAATATTACTTCTAAATGTAAATATCGTTTCACTATATGGAATTATGCTTATTATGATTAAGACATGGCTTTTAGCGGTTTTGGTTGTTTCCAACTTTGGTTTAGCTCAAGAGCAAAACGAACCCAATAACAATCACAAAACCATCCTCCAGCGTGTTAAAAACAGAGATTTTCCATCCGTATTTCAGGCCTGGAGCCCTTGTGACAGCATTAAAAAAGAAGATGCCGACACAACAATCGCCCGTCATGACCTGATTTTCTGTATGCCGGACCATTTGGGTTTGAAGTGGAACAATCCCCACCTAGGGCTGGCAGATAATTTTACTGCTGACAGCATTCAGAAAGCCCAGCAGCGGCGCAGCAGCCTCCTCCAGAAGAATCCCAATCTCATCATTTTAGCTGAAATCCGCTATTATGACGCCCCCACATCCTATCTGCCGCAAGATCATGCCTGGTTCAAACGCGATCCCAATGGCATCCCGCTGGTGGGCTGGACCGAAGGCAACCACTTGTTACTGGATTATACAAATCCGGAGTTTTGTGAGCATGTCGCCAAACAAGCCAAGGCCGTCGTCGACTCCGGCGTTTACGATGGCATCATGCTCGATTGGTGGAGGGATGACGCCGAGCGGCTGGAAATGATCAAAACCATTCGTAAAGCAGTCGGCACTAATGCCTTGATATTATGCAACACCAATGATAACACCGCACCGCAGTCCGCTCCCTATATCAACGGTTATTTCATGGAATGCACCCGCAGCAAAACTGCTGCTGACTGGGAACGCATTACCAATACCCT
>JAFGQP010000004.1 GCA_016935635.1 Sedimentisphaerales bacterium | reverse complement strand
TTGCCCAGCAGTTTGCCCTGCTTGTCCAGAAAGACGACCTTACAGCCGGTACGATAACCCGGATCGATTGCCAGGACGTTCTTCTGGCCCAGCGGAGATGCCAGCAGAAGCTGCCGCAGGTTTTCAGCAAATATTTTGATGGCTTCCATATCCGCCCGCTTTTTCGTCTCCAATCGCACCTCGGTTTCCATCGACGGCGACAGCAGCCGGTCATATCCATCATCAATGGCGCTGCGGATATACGGCGTACAGGCATTGCCGGAGTGAATGTAGATGGCGTATAAAAGCTGTTGAGCGGTTTCTTTGGGAACCTGAATTCGAAACATCAGAAATCCCTCGTTTTCCCCGCGGCGCATCGCCAGAATGCGATGCGATGGGGTAGTGGCAACCGGTTCGGTCCACTCAAAGTAATCCTGGTATTTGGCGGCTTCGGCCTTTTTGTCCTCCAGGACTTTGGATGAAAACTGGCCTGCAGTAAAATACAATTCGCGGATTCTGACCCGGCTGTTCGGGTCCTCGCTGATCATTTCAGCCATGATATCGCAGGCTCCGGCAAGGGCTTGTTCTGTATTGTCCACGCCTTTTTCCGGATTGACAAACTCAGCTGCAGCAGCCTGAGGATCAGTCGAGTCCTTTTGTTCCAGAATAAGCAATGCCAGAGGCTCCAGTCCTTTTTCCCTGGCAATCGTGGCCCGAGTGCGCCGTTTGGGACGGTAGGGCAGATAGATATCCTCCAGTTCCGTCATCGTCTGGGCGGCCATGATGGACGACTCCAGTTCCGGGGTGAGCAATTCACGTTCCTTCAGCGAAGCCAGAATGCTGTCACGACGGGCATAGAGTTCTTTGAGCTGCTGGAGGCGATCCCGAATATGGGTAACAGCCACTTCATCCAGGCTGCCTGTTACTTCTTTACGGTAACGGGCAATAAACGGCACCGTCGCTCCGTCGGCCAGAAGCTCGGCGGTTGCGGCGACTTGTCTGGCGGAGATGTTCAATTCTCCAGCCACGGTCAAAACAAACTGCTGTTCCATCACAAAAATCCTTATCCTCAATCCATTATTTAACAGAGGCTGCCGGAAAAATTGATTTATAACAATCGGAGTGCATTCTGGCAAGCGTGAAACGGGCAATATATATAACAGGTGTCTTTTTTGCCGCAAGGATGGCCACAGAATACATCAAAAAGGTCCATGCCGCATAGGGGGGCTTTTATACGGGGTTGGTTTAAATAGATTTTGGGGCTATTGACGCAGGTATTTCAGGCGTTCCGGCAGAGGAATGTTATTGCCGAAATTGTCTTCGCCATAACCGCATTCAGCCAGCAGGCGAATATCCTCCAGAACACGCTTGTCGCCAAAAAACGCCACTTTCATTTCTGTGGCAATATCGATTTTGCCCATCACCAGCAATTTGGCAATTTCATCGGTGATCTGCTCGATCAGTTTTGCATCCTGCTGAATCGTCATATCGTCCAGCTTGAGCGGCTGTTCATAAATGATAACCTTGCCGTAATCGGCCAGAGTCATAATCACGCTGCGTATCAGGGTCTTGGTGTCCGAGCTGTTGACCTGGGCAGGGACCAGCCCCAGGCGGATGATTTCGGTTGCAAGCGATCGCCGCTTCTGGGCGTTGATTTTTTCATTGGCTCGGAACAGCTCCAGGGGAGAACGGGCGTCATATGATTCTCCTTCCAGTTCCATACGCACATCGCTGCCGTAATGCAGCACCAGCTTGGAAATCAGTGTGGAAGGACGAACATGAAATCCGCGATAAGGCGGCACACGAACTTCAATGCGGGTATTTTCCGTATAGCGCCGAAGCATATTCTGGCACAACAGTTCGGCACAGGTCAAATATTCACCAACAAAACAAATCGAATAGTGCAGCAGGGTATCCAGTAGTTTTTCCGGCTCCACCAGCTTTTTTGACCCCGGCACATGAAGCGAAGTTGGTCCCGCATGACGTTCATAATAATGGGCAAAATCCCGGGCCGTACGGAGCAGATGCAGCACGACACTGATATGACCCCTTAATACCGGAAGGTCTTTATCCAAAACTTCGGTTTCAGTCGTCGAAACATACGTATCATACAATGATTGGAGATTGTGAAATCGGAGTTCCAGCGAACGAAGCTTTTCTTCACTGATGGGGCCTGTCATTTCATAATGGTATTCACGGGAAGCGACAAGACCTTTGGGAAGGGCCTGCTTGCATTCTGCGGCAAGGTTTAAGAACGCCGTCGCCAGAAGCGTTACCGTATTGGAAACAGTTTCCAGCTTGCGGATGGCCAGATCATGCGGCAGCCGGCCCATAGGCAGCGATTCCGCGTAGATTTCCTGCATCGGAATCGAATGAGGAATCGGGACGTGCAGCCAGGCCGCTTCCTGCAAAAGACGTTCTGTCGCCCGGTACAGAATGTCTTCGACGAAGGCAATGGCATTCTGCGTTCCAATGATAAAATCCTGCTCGACAGGCAAAAGACGGTAAGCGGGGGTTGCATGCTGAATATGCAGCAATTCATAACCAACATTCGAATACAGCTTTATAGCCGCCGTCATGGAACGGAAACCTGCCCATTGACTGTTATTGCGAGCACCATACGAATCCAGAAGTTCCTCAGTCTGTGTGGATTGGGCCAGTAATTCCCCCAGCAGAGGGCGTGTCAGTCTGCCGGCATGATTCTGATGCTGCATGACAAGAAAGCTGGCAGCTTTCAACAGGGTCTGTGTTCGCCGTCCAACCAGACGGGAAAATTCTTCATAGGATATTGATACAGGGCCCATACAACCACGCACCTTTAAAATGGTTCAGATTTCACCGACAAAACAATCGTCTTGCCGTAAGATGGAAAAACTATACTCCATTGCGACAAAAAATCAAGATAATTGCCTGTGCTTAAAATGCCTTGAATTCGGCGACGACCGGGGTGTGATCGCTGGGTTTTTCCAGCCCTCGGGGTGCTTTGTCGATGCGGCAGTCGATACACTGTTGAGCCATTTTGGGGGTGGCCATAATGTAATCCAGTCTCCACCCCATATTGCGATGGAAACCGTTGGGAACGCGATAATCCCAGAATGTGTACTGGTCCGGCTGGGGATGGAATTGCCGGAATAAGTCCACAAAACCCCAGTTCATCACGTTGCGTACGGCATCCTGAATGTCCTGACAAAAACAAACGTCACCCCACATTTTCTTGGGATCATACACGTCTTTATCTTCAAGGGCGACATTCAAATCACCCACCCACACTATCGGCTGGTCCGGAGAACAAGTTTTGTCAAAATAGTCTTTTAACCACGAAAACCACTTTAATTTGTATTGGAATTTATCGCTTTTTATGGATTGTCCCTGCGGAATGTAGGTATTCACAATGATGATGTTATTATAGGACATTTTGACAAATCGTGCCTGTTTGTCTGGGTCCTGAGGCAATTCAATTTCGGCATTCCTAATCGGCATATCGCTGAATATTGCCACACCGTTATACTTTTTTTGTCCTTGAAACAGAATGTGGTAGCCCAAATGGCTGAATGCCTCCAATGGAAAATCGCTGTTTTGTGCCTTGGTTTCCTGAACACAAAGAATCTGAGGCCTGTGTTCCGCAAGCCATGCGTTGAGTATTTCTACTCGGCTTCGGATAGAATTTACATTAAACGTTGCTATTTTCATTGCAATCCTTTCCGTCAGGCATTATAAAAAAAACACCCAAAAATTGTCAAGGAATATCGTAAGTCTATGTATAACAATTATATATGACATATTTAGTGGATTTCCCAGTAAGTTTCATCGAAAAAAGTATTGAAATTTTGTGATTTGTGCGGAAAATAGAGAAAAAATAATATTTTATTGCACAATGCCTATGGTAAAGAGTAGTATATAACTATAGAATGAATAGGAATATAGGAGTTAGAACCATGAAATTATCTTCAAGAACACGCTACGGTATGAGAGCCATGATGGAATTGGCACTCGAATACGGAAAGAAACCGCTTCAGATCAAATCCATCGCGGATCGCGAGGATATTTCCAACAAGTATCTGGAGCAGCTTGTTGCCATGCTGAAATCTTCAGGACTTGTTCGCAGCGTTCGGGGCCCTCGGGGCGGCTATATGCTGGCCAGAAATCCGGCAGAAATCAAATTAAGCGAAATTTTCACCACCCTTGAGGGGCCGCTTATTCCGGTAGAGTGCGTAGAACACACTGAATTCTGTCCGAAATGTCCAGATTGTGCAACACGGTTGATCTGGAATGAATTGTACAGGGCTTTGATGAGTGTTCTGGAAAACACAAATCTCAAAGAGCTTGCCGAACGTGCTGACAAGATTCAGCAAGGCGGAAGCTATCAAATTTAAGTAACGGTTGACCCAAAAACAGTGCGGCGGGACAGTTTTCACAAATCATGTGGAACCCGCCGCTGTATTTTTATGCAGTGTTGCGTGTGGGATATTTCCGAACCTGCCGGACTGTGCAGCGACACCAGACTTGCGTTCTCGTCTTTTGGGAACGGATAGATATGTCTGAAAAACTCCGGTGGTTGAAAAATCCCAGGAATACTATGATCACAGGTGTGCTATGCCTCATAAAAGTTTCGATAGCAAACACATACACAGTTTGACACAGGCTATATTGGCCTCGTATCAGGATGATATGGGCACCAATTTTATCGATGTCAAGAATCTGCCTGTTCGCGATAAGATCTTGTTTGTGCTTAATTCGCTGATGGAGTTATTGTTTCCGGGTTACACCGGCAGGCGTCCAGTCAGCAGTGAAAACATTCGATCCATCATTCAGGAAATACTTGTGATGGTTCGGCGGGAATTAGCAGATCAAATCGAACTGGCGCTGCGATTCAACTGCAAATTGAAGGATTGCCCCGCCTGCGACTGCAGGGATCTTGCCAGCAAATGCTGTGAGAAACTGCTGAATCAGATTCCCCATATCCGGCAAATCCTCAAAGAAGATGTCCAGGCGGCTTTTGATGGCGACCCCGCGGCGAGGGCTCCCGAAGAAATCGTCCTCAGTTATCCGCATTTGTGTGCCATCGCGATCCATCGTGTTGCCCATGAACTCTATCGGATGGATATTCCCCTGATTCCCCGTATGATGGCCGAATACGCCCATTCGCAAACCGGCATTGACATTCATCCCGGCGCACAGGTGGGCAGGCGGTTCTTTATTGACCATGGGACAGGCGTTGTCATCGGAGAAACTGCTGTCATTGGAAACAACGTCAAAATTTACCAGGGTGTTACGCTGGGGGCTGTAAGTTTCCCCAAAGACGAGCAGGGCAATATTATACGCGGCAAAAAGCGGCACCCCACTTTGGAAGATGATGTTACCGTCTATGCTGAGGCTACGATTCTGGGTGATATCGTTATCGGCAAAGGCGCCGTAATCGGCGGAAATGTCTGGATACGGGAATCCGTTCCAGCAGGTGCCGTTGTGACGATTGCCAAGCCCGAATCCCTGTATGTTACCCGTGGCCGCAGGAAACCAGTGGAGAAGAATTCGGAGTAGCATTGTGAGTTCGTCATTAGTCAATAAAATTCTGGAATTGAAACGTAAACGAAATGCAGTCATCCTTGCTCATAACTACCAGGTTGCGGAAATACAGGACATTGCCGATTTCGTTGGTGACTCGCTTGGCTTGAGTGTTCAGGCCGCAGCAACCCAGGCGGATGTTATTGTGTTTTGCGGTGTGTATTTTATGGCCGAGACCGCTGCAATTTTATCTCCGAATAAAACCGTGCTCCTGCCCGACAAACACGCCGGCTGCCCGATGGCCGATATGATTACAGCCGAGCAGCTGTCTAAACTCAAGGCTGAACATCCGCAAGCCCTTGTGGTTTGTTATGTCAATTCCACCGCTGAAGTTAAGGCGCTGTGCGATTACTGCTGCACCAGTTCCAATGCAGCCAAACTGGTCGAGAATCTGCCGGAAGACAAGGACATCATTTTTGTTCCGGATCAGCATCTGGGAGCATTTGTCCAGGCGCGTTCCGGCCGGAAATTGATTCTGTGGCCTGGTTTTTGCCCAACGCATGTCCGAATGACGGCAGAGCAGGTCAATGACGCACGCATCGCACATCCCGGCGCAGTTGTCCTTGCTCACCCCGAGTGCGGCCCGGCAGTTCGTGCTGTCGCAGACCAGTTACTCAGCACCAGTCAGATGATCGCGTTTGCAGGAAAATCCCCAGCGAATCGGTTTATCATTGCAACGGAAGAAGGGATATTGCATTCTCTTCGAAAAAAATACCCGCATAAGGAGTTTTACCCGGTCAGTGACAAAGCAGTGTGTCCGAATATGAAAAAAATAACGCTCGAAAAGCTGCTGTGGTCTCTGGAGGATATGCAGACGGTTATTTCTGTTTCTCCGGCTATTGCACAACATGCGCGCAGGGCACTGGATCGAATGCTTGAAGTCCTGCCCGATAAATCATAGTGATATTGCAGAATGAATCATTTCCAAAAAGGTCAAAACGCAATGGAAACAAATAATAAGAAATATCGGCTGGAAACACTGGCTCTTCATGCCGGCCAAAATGCCGATCCGGCCACACTCAGCAGGGCGGTACCGATTTACCAGACCACCAGCTATGTATTCAAAGACAGCGAGCATGCAGCAAATCTGTTTGCACTCAAGGAATTCGGCAATATTTACACCCGCCTGATGAATCCCACTACCGATGTCCTCGAAAAACGGATGGCAGAACTTGAAGGCGGCGTGGCGGGAGTGGCCTTTGCGTCCGGCATGGCCGCAATTACGGCTGCTATATTCAACATCTGTCCCGCCGGCTGCCATGTCGTATCCAGCAGTTCACTGTATGGCGGAACACATACGTTGTTTTCCCACACGTTTCCGCAAATGGGTATTGAGGTTACCACTGTCAATCCCAATGATCCTGAAAATTTCGGCAAGGCCATCAAGAAAAATACGCGTGCGATTTATATTGAGACGATTGGTAACCCAAAAAATGATATTTTGGATTATTCGGCCATTGCAAAAATCGCTCATGACAATGGATTGCCCTTGATTTGTGACAATACTGTAGCTACGCCGATGCTTTTCCGGCCGATTGAACATGGGGCTGATATTGTTGTGTATTCCTGTACAAAATTGATTGGCGGTCACGGTACCAGTATCGGCGGAATGGTCATTGACTCAGGTCATTTCAAATGGGACAATGGTAAATTCCCTGGTCTGACCGAACCGGATGAAAGCTATCATGGTTTGCAGTATGTCAAAGCCTTTGGCAACCTGGCCTACAGCATCAAAATTCGCACTCATGTCCTGCGGGATACCGGAGCGTGCCTGTCGCCATTTAATGCATTCCAGCTCTTACAGGGCGTTGAAACCCTGCATCTGCGAGCAGCCAGACACTGTGAAAACGCAAAGACTCTGGCTGTGTTTCTTGAAAAGCATCCTGCAGTCAGTTGGGTTAATTACCCGGGTCTGCCCAGTCATCCCTGCTACAAACTTGCGATGAAATATCTCCCGAAAGGACAGGGGGCGATCCTCGGTTTTGGTGTCAAGGGCGGCAAGGCTGCCGGGGTAAAATTTATCAACGCCGTAAAACTGGCAAGTCATTTAGCAAATATACTGGACAGTAAAACACTTGTAATCCACCCGGCCAGCACGACCCATCAGCAATTAACCGAAGCCGATCAGCTATCGGCCGGCGTCACCCCTGATTATATTCGCGTTTCTGTGGGAACAGAACATATAGATGACATCGTAGAAGATTTTGATAATGCGTTAAAAGCAAGTCAGTCTTGACTCGATACGCTGTTAGAAGCATAGACCCGATACTGGAGTTTACCCGATGTGGGATTATACAGATAAAGTAATGGATCATTTTACAAACCCTCGCAACGTGGGAAAAATTGACGACTATGACGGCATTGGTGAGGTCGGCTCCCTGGCCTGTGGTGATGCCTTGACGCTGACATTTAAATTAGACAACAAAGGTCGCATAACAGATGCCAAGTTTCAGACCTTTGGTTGTGCCAGTGCGATTGCCTCGTCTTCTGTATTGACCGAGATTATCAAGGGGATGACCATTGAAGAAGCGGAAAAAGTCACGAATCAGCAAATTGCCGATAAACTGGGGGGACTTCCTGAGCAGAAAATGCACTGTTCGGTGATGGGACAGGAAGCCCTGGAAGCAGCAATTGCCTATTACCGCAACAAAGGTAAAACAGCTCCTCATAAAGAAGGGAAAATTGTTTGTACGTGCTTTGGAGTAACGGATCTGGAGATTCGGCGGGTCATCCAGGAAAATGACCTGACAACCGTAGAGCAGGTAACCAATTTTTGCAAAGCGGGCGGCGGGTGCGGCGGCTGCCATGGTGAAATTGAGCATATTCTGCAGGATGTGCAGGGCAAGAAGAATAATCAACAGACCCCGGTTACCGCTGTTCGGCATAAAAAACTGTCCAATATTCAGAAGATACAGCTGATTCAGGAAACGATACGGGAACAAATTCGGCCGGTGATTCGTTCGCACGGGGGCGACCTTGAATTGGTAGATGTTGAGGGCAGCAAAGTGATTGTCGCGCTTCGTGGGATGTGTGCCAGCTGCAAGATGGCGGACGTGACGATGAAAGATCTGGTCCAGGCGAAATTAAGGGAATTCGTAACCGAAGACCTGGTCGTCGAAGAACAAAAAGATACAGCTCAACTTTAATCACACGGAGAAACCGCAATGAATTCCGTCATTTATATGGATAACAATGCAACCACACGCGTCGATCCTGAAGTGCTGCAGGAAATGATGCCTTATCTGAGCGATTATTATGGCAATCCGTCGAGTATGCACACTTTTGGCGGCCAGGTAGGCGGTAAAATACGCAAAGCCCGCCAGCAGGTTGCTGCATTGCTGGGCTGCGAACCGGATGAAATTATTTTCACCAGCTGCGGCACCGAAAGCAACAATGCCGCCATTCTGGGAACGCTCTCAATTGTTCCTCATAAACGTACGGTTATCACAACGCGCGTGGAGCACCCGGCGGTTTTAAGCCCCTGTCGCAGTCTTGAACAGCACGGATATCGAATCGTTGAATTGAGTGTCGATAAACAGGGCGTCCTTGATTTGGCGGAACTTGAATCCGCCATCACTGAGGATACCGCCATTGTTTCTGTGATGTATGCCAATAATGAAACCGGGGTTATATTTCCAATCGAAAAAATAGCATCGATGTGCAAGGCAAAAGGGGTGACGTTTCATACCGATGCGGTTCAGGCAGCCGGTAAAATCCCGCTGAATCTCAAACTCAGCAATATTGACATGCTCAGTCTTTCAGGCCACAAACTTCATGCCCCCAAAGGCATTGGTGTTTTATATGTTCGTCGAGGCACTCGGCTGTCACCCTATCTGCTTGGCGGACACCAGGAAAATAATCGTCGCGGCGGTACGGAAAATGTCCCCGGCATTATCGCTCTGGGAAAAGCCTGTGAAATTGCGATGCGTTATCTGGATGATGAAAATACCCGGGTCAGGGCGCTGCGGGATAAATTGGAAGCACAAATCCTGGCCACCTGTACCGACTGCATGGTCAACGGCGACGCGGATAACCGTCTTCCCAACACGTTGAATATCAGCTTTGAATACATTGAAGGGGAATCCATTCTGATGATGATGGATCGCTTTGGGATATGTGCCAGCTCAGGGTCAGCCTGCACATCCGGCTCACTGGAGCCTTCCCATGTGCTCCGGGCAATGGGGGTTCCCTTCACAGCGGCGCACGGTTCGATTCGTTTCAGTCTGAGCCGCTATAACACCGAGCAGGAGGTGGATTATGTTGCGGAAAAACTGCCACCGATTATCAACCGCCTTCGGGAATTAAGCCCCTTTGCGGCAAAAAAATAAAACGAAGCCTGGAGCATACTGTCTTTTCAATTCTCGAAGCTACTGGATATTGACCTGCTGATTCATTTTCTGAGCAATCAGCAGCGAGAGGCTTTGCCGCAGATTTTCGGCAACTGGAAATGTAAACGTGGCCTGGGTGGAATCCAGTGCCAGACCAAAGTTCATCATGGTTTCGCTGCCGATATCCGTAATGGGCATGGGGGGGATAAACCAGTTGGCAATCATCGCTTTAAATGCGGAAAAAAATCCTTCTGAATCTTTTTCGCCGGCAATCGAGCTGACTTCAGCTCCCATTTGCGGGGGATTTCCGCCGCGTTCAAAAGTCAGGGCATTGATTCTTGCCATTTGCTCATTCGAACGATTTTTATAGATAAAACCATCTTCGGTTTTTTTGATGTCATATAAATGAGCGGTCACAGAGCTTTTCCCATTCATATCAAAACGTACCGCCACATGATTGACCTGCCGTTTGTTATCTTTGATTGTTCCGGATATCTCCAGCAATCCCTTAAGCGGCCCATCCATGCGTATGGATTTGAGCATATTTCTCATCATCTTTTTCTTTTTAGAATGCTTGCTGTTAAAAGCAATCATTTCATTGGGGTCAAAAAAGGTCTCGTAGACGCCGGAGCCGGTGATTTCAAAAACGCATTGGGTGACAAAGGAATTACGCTTGTCGTCAGATGTTCTTGAGATAATCCTTGCATTCAGCGTTGTGTTGGGATCCTTATAGATATCAACACTGGTAGGGGCGACCAGAGGGACGAAATACATAAACACATCGACACCATTGCCCTGGCCATCACTATTGTACTCCATCTGCATTGTCGGCCCGTTCGAAGCTGCAGGCTCACAATCCAAGCACTCAGCAGGACACAGACCCCCAAAAAGACCCAAAACAGCAGCAAACAATCTCTTAATCATATACCTCGTCAGACCTAATTACTTTTTACCATGATTGAAGCTAAACACTTATAGATAAAACGGCTAACAGTATAGAGGTTCTGCAAAAAAAGTCACTAAAAAACAGGAGAAAAAGAAAAAGGCCGGCAACGAAACAGTATGAGACTGTCAGGTATTTCATTGCCGGCGGTAGAAATGGCTGAAAAAACATCTAAATAGCCCATTTTCTCAGTCTATGCCTGAAACACATAGATAAAAAAGCCTCCAAACAAGCAGCTGGGGCCTCCGACCAACAGTAAAGCCGAAAGTGAAAGATAAAAGGTGGATAAAAAAATTAAAATATTATGAAGAAATTTGCAAGTACAAGACATAGCACGTCTTATAATGAGTTATAGCGTAAGGAGCAAACACCTTGCAATTCTGTAGTTTTTTGATATAATAATGCTGAATGGCAGATCGGCTGTCCATTCGGAGCTTCAATTCAAAAACTACTTAAGGGAGCCAACGATGTTTGAAACGCTGGATAAAATGTTTCTGGCTGGATTGGGAGCCATGACGATGACCAAAGAAAAGGCAGAGCAGATTTTCGACGACTATGTCAAAAAAGGTCAGGCAGAGCGTGAACATAAAAGCGGTTTTGTCAAAGAAATCCTTGAAACAGCCGAAAAAACACGTTCTGATATGGAAAAACTGGTCTCTGAACAAGTTAAAAAAGCAATTGCTTCCATTCCGCTGGCCACTAAAGATGACCTGAAACGAGTTGAACAGAAGCTCGACCAGCTTTTGGCCTCCAAAGGGAGCTAATCCTTGCTGAAAATGTTCAGCAGAATACGGCGAGGGTTTATCCGTTTACAGCGGTATCGTCATATCATGGCCGTACTGATGAAATACGGCTTTGAAGAATTGGCCGGTATCGTTGGACGGCATCTCAAGGTTGGCATCGGCTCAAAGGTTATTCCGACACCAGCCAGGAAGGAGATCACTCAAGCCACATTAGCCAGGCGAGTCCGCATGGCGATGGAGGAACTGGGACCAACTTTTATCAAACTTGGGCAATTGCTCAGCACGCGTCCTGACTTATTACCGGTCGATTTCATTCAGGAACTGGAATTGCTCCAGGACCGTGTAAGTCCAGAAAAATATTCCCTCGTTCGCGAAGAAATTAAAAAACAACTTGGTAATTACCCTGAAGAAATATTCGATCGATTTGATCCTGAACCAATTGCCGCAGCGAGCATTGCCCAGGTGCATCGTGCCAGAACAAAAGACGGTCAGGAAGTAGTCCTGAAGATCCGTCGGCCGGATATAGTCAAAACCATCCAGACGGAATTGGAAATCCTCAAGGACCTTGCCCGGCTTGCTCGCGGCAGATTCGCAGCACCTGAAACATTTGATCCCCAGCGTATGGTTCGTGAATTTGCGGAAGCCGTCAGCAAAGAGGTCGATTATGCCAACGAACGCCGCAACCAGCAGCGATTCATCAAGAATTTTGCAAATGATCCAGCCATACATGTTCCCAAGGTTCTTGAGCAATATTGTTCCGAAGGCCTGTTGACCATGGAGTATATTGAAGGGATCAAACCCAGCCATATTGAACGCCTTCGTTCGTCTGACCTTGAGCCCAAAATCATTGCTCGACGGGGGGCGGATTTTGTGCTTAAGCAAGTCTTTGAGCACGGTTTTTTCCATACCGATCCTCACCCGGGCAATTTTCTTGTCATGCAGGGCAATGTCCTTGCGCCTCTGGATTTCGGTCAGGTAGGGCGGCTGACCAATGAGGACAAACTGCTGCTGCAAAACATCGTATTAGCAATTGTGGATGGCGATGTCTGGAGGATCGTCCACGGGCTGGAGCGAGCGGAAATGCTGTCCGACCATTCCAGTCAGGCCGAATTAGTACGTGATATCCAGGATGTTATCAATACCTATTCCGGGCTTCCCATTAAAGACATTCCATTTCGTGAGGCCATGGTACGTGGATTTGACATTATCCGGAAGTATCAGATCGGCGCCCCCCGTGATTTCACCCTGATGCTCAAGAGCCTGATGACCATTGAATCCTTTGCCAGATCACTCGATGAGGATTTTCAGATTGTTGAATGTCTCAAGCCCTACGCACGCAAATTCGCACTTGAGCAAATCAACCCCAGGAATGTCTTTGACCAGTTAAAAAAGGCCGCTCTCGGTGCAACAGAATTGGCCGGACGGTTTCCCGAAGATGCTGCGGCTATTATCGGCAAATTCCGCCGCGGAAATTTCAAAATCCATATCCACCATGACCATCTTGAAGAGCTGGAAGATACGCTCGATAACAGTTCCAACCGGATCAGCTTTGCGGTTATTATTGCAGCTTTACTGATCGGATCCAGCCTGCTTGTATCGCAGGAAGGCACCGTCCTGGGACTGTTTAGTCTTCAGGCATTCGGAATTGCAGGCTACCTTACTGCAATGATTATGGGGCTGTGGCTCGCCGTTTCCATCATCCGCAGCAAGAAATACTGATTATTCCATACAACAGATGATGGCTCAATGCATGCCGTCCCAGATATACATCAGTTGGGGAATAGCCAGCTTTTCAAGTATTTTGGTATCGATAAGCGATTGACGGTTTTGGGCTCCAAGAACATCCATCCAGGTGGTCCTGCGTTCGAACTCAACAACTCTGGCATTGCTGATTCCCGCCATTTGTTTGGCTTTATCGACAGCCTCTTCAAAGTAACCCGTATCGTCAATCAATCCCTTAATTTGTGCTTCCTCAGCGTTGTAAATACTGCCGTCAGCCAGAGACCGGACCTGCTGGGGATCAAGGCCATTCCGGCCCTGGCAGACCAGTGCTACGAAACGTTCATACGCCGGGTTGATCAGCTTTTCATTAATATAGCGTTTCTGTTCATCCGTCATTTCAGAGAACATGCTGGGCCAGTCTTTTTTCTCGCCGCTCTTCAAGACCTCCGGCTGGATCCCGAGTTTTTGTTCCAGCAGATCTTTAACGACAATATGGCTCATGATGACCCCAATCGAGCCGGTAATTGCGGTTGGTTCAGCCATAATATAATCACATGCCACCGCACTGTAATAGCCACCGGATGCAGCTACTGACTGCATAAAAGCCAATACCGGCAGACCTGTTTCCTGTCTGAGCTTGGTAATATAGTAATGAATCTGATCACTGGCAGAAACAGTACCCCCAGGGCTGTTGATGCGAAGAATAATGGCACGGATGTCTGAGCTTCTCAAAACATCCTGGGTCAGTAAGCGGATTTCTTCGCTGCGATTGCTTTCGATAATTCCAACCAGATTAATGACGGCAATTTTTTGTGTCGCAGGCCCGCTGATTAATGTCGTTTCGGCGAAATTTTCCGTTCCGTCAGAACCGACCAGCAGGGCCATAACAAGACCTGTAATGGCGATAAATAAGATGATGTTTGTCAGGATTGAAAAAGTCAGTAAAATGTTTATAAATATTCTCCATCCTGATACACCTTTTTTCTTTTCTACAGGAACATTTACATACTGAATAGCGGGTGCAGGAGTCGGCGGAACCGGCGAATCCCCTGGCTGCGGTGAAATGTTTGGAGTCGATTGAGAAAAATCGTCTTTATTGTGCATATCCGTAAAACCCCTTTCTGTTTTAATCTCAGAATTCTCATAAAATTTTTTTGAAGACGCACGGCCGCCCGCCACCGGGCAATCGCGTAAAAATACAATAAATAGTATAAAAAGGGGACGTTTAAAAGTCAAATCCTCAGTTTTTGATTGACAATAACACGCAAATTACGGACAGTTATGCCAG
>JAFGQP010000341.1 GCA_016935635.1 Sedimentisphaerales bacterium | reverse complement strand
GGAAGATTTTAAGTAGAATCAATATAATAAGGAGCAGATGCGTATGACTCTGGTTATGGTCAATCTATCGCATTACTGGAAACGGCCAGCATTAATCCTCTGGCAAGGATTGATAGTGGTCATGCTTTTGCCGTCAATCCCCATGCTGCTGGAACAGAAGGTGCATACGTGGATGACGCCGCTGTATTGGCCGCTGTTCTGGATGCTGGTGATTGGGACAGTGACCGCGACCTATCAGTTGGAGATTTTGAGCAAACCCTTGTCCTATACTTTGCCAGGACATCGCCGCATTGTTCGCAAACTTTTGTTTGGATTCAATTGTTTCGGCTCACTGTTGTGTGCGGCGATGGTTTTATTATTGTACCCCCGCGACATAACCTCGCGATGCTGTGCGGCCGGGCTGGTATTGGCTTTGGGACAGATTTTATTCTGGGCTGGGGTCTGGTGCTCCTATCGCAGCCGTAATCAGGCCATCGTGGGCTTTGCGTTTCCGATTCTGATATTTGGCCCCATGGTGATGGATTCCTTTTCCGTGGGACAGCAATGGCCCCTGCCAAGGGCGGCTGCTGTTGCTGCCGTCATCAGCGGGATTGTATCCTGTTGGGCCTGGCGGATTCTGGGCAGGGTATCGTTTTTTCAGGCCTGCTGCGGACGGCATTATCTCGGATTTACGGGGGCATTTTCCGCCGGGCAAGTAAAAAAGACCCAGCGGGAGCAATTTAAGGCGATTTCCGCCCAAACCGATGAAAAGCTGTCGAGACTGGGACGGTTTTTTGTTGAAAAGATAGACCGGAACCGGAATCAGCCATTCGCTTCGTTTATCTATGGGGTGATGTATCAAACACTGGGTCCCTTCGCATTGATGACTCTCAAGTCCCATGGGACAAACCTGATCTTTATGACTCTGGTGTTTTTATTATTCGGATATTATGGAAAGACAGGGAACCTTTTTATCTGGCTGATGTTTATTTTCTCTCTTTTGGGGACCGATTTACAGGTTCACTCCACCCTGCTGCTGACCCGCGGACGCATGGAACGATTTGTCTCGGCGCTGATATCTCTGGTACTTTTAACTGTGATGGGATTGGCCATGGCTTCTGTGGGTATCGCCGCAACGATAGTACTGGAGCCTTTTATGCCAACGTTTCCCATACGCGGTTTCATTGCGGAGTTTCACGCTCTGAGCTGGCAGTCTTGTTATCTGTTTATAATTGGGGCACCCGTTGTGGCCTTGCTGCGTCTTTTATTCTGGGGGGAAAGATACTTTATGTTCGTCAGCATAGTTCTCGGTGCCGGGCTGATGGGAGCTTCGTTTCCACTCCTCATGAATATCAGGGACAATCTGATTACAATAAGCTGGGGGGTAATATTGGTTGTCCTGATTCTTGTCTGGTTGGCCTTTGTGGTGTATCTCTATCGGGTGTGCTTTCATAAGAATCTGGCTATAAAATAGACAGAACAAAAAATCTTTGACAAAAAACTTCAAAATTTTGACAATTTTGGGAAAATGGGTCGTTTGATTAAGTCTAATAGATTGAAATGAGCGATGGGTAATGGATAAGAGCAGGCAGAGACAATTGGTGTCGGCCTCGGCCAGAGGCGACAAAACGGCGTATGCCGAACTGATCCGCCAGTATTATGGGGCGGTATATGGACAATGTCTGGCCATTGTCAGCCATCCTCAGGATGCTGAAGACATTGCCCAGGACGTTCTTTTGAAAGGCTATATCAAGATCGGTCAGTTGCGTGACCCGGACCAGTTTGGGCCGTGGATCCGCAAGATTGCGCAAAATCACGCACGGACCTTTTTGAGCGGCAGAAAGCAGCAGCTTGAATTCAATGAACAGATTAATGAACCGACACTTAGCCACGGCGCCAGCCAGGACGACTGCGAGCAGTTGGAATGGGCCATCGGTAAATTGCCGGCGGAATTGCGGACGCCGCTGGTATTGTATTACTTCCATGGCAAGACGCTACGGGCCGTCGCGGAGCAACTGGGGGCCTCCCTGACGGATATTCATCGGAAAGTGCGTTGTGCCCTGGCACAGCTTTATCAGTTAATGAAGGAGCAGGGAGATAAGGTATGACTCATCCTTGCCAAGCGTATAAAGACAAAATTTTAGATATGTCCCTGGAGATGCTTGAAATCTCCGAACAGATCAGCGTTTTAGAACACATCGACCAGTGTGCTGAATGCAGGGCATACTGGGAAAGCCTGCAGGCTGTTGAGCAGCAGGTCGGGCGATGGACGGGAGCTGAATGTATGACGGATAAAATCGACAAAGTCATCGAGAAACTCAACACCTCGGACTTGCGTCAGGAACCGGGCGTGCAAAATCGGCAAATCGGATGGACAATGGGGTGGAAACGAATTGCGGCAATCTTTATCATTGCGGCTGGAGTGATGCTCCATGCGGTCTATTTTGTGCATATCCGGCCGGGGCTGCGCAAGACGATTGGCAGTGATATTCATGGTGTTTTAAACAACACTGCCGAGCCAATCCCCACTAACAAAGCAGAATACGCCAAACGGCTGGAGCGGGAAAAACAGCAGGTCGAACAGGCCCGAACCGGCGGACGGAAGGGGCAATTGGAGCTATTGCTGGATACGGGGTTGCCGGAGACAAAAATTCTGGCGGCCAGCATCCTGGCCGAGATTGGCGATGCCGGCGTCCTGGAAGCTCTGGAAAAGCACAGCGCCAAATGGCCCAAAGACGGGACGGAGAATCCTTTTCAGAAGGCGATTGAAGCTATCCAGAAACGGCAGGCTGAAACGAACAACATGTAAAAATGATACCTTCGGGTTTTCATGAATCACCCCCGAGCCCTCATTGGCGGCAAAAGGAGCGGTATCCTGACAGGGCGAGGGGGCCTTTTTTGAATCGGCGAAAAATCCCACACATTTTTTCATTTTTTTTGACACATCTGACGGCTTTTCCTTACTGGACAGTTGCAGTAGAATAATCCGTTAAGGAAAAGGAAGGATTTATGAGCGAAGAACAGAATCTGATACGAGCGTCAGTGGCGGGGGATTGCCGCGCCTTTGAGCGGCTTGTCGAAAAATATCAGGCCCTGATCTGTGCGATTACCTTCAGTGCCACAGGACGCGTGGATACCAGCGAGGAGCTGGCTCAGGAGACCTTTCTGCAGGCGTGGAAAAACCTTTTTCAGCTCAAGGACATCGACAAATTCCGCTCCTGGCTTTGCAGTATTGCCCGCAATCTCATCCTGACTCATTATCGACAAAAACACGCCAATAAAGTTGCCGTCTGCGATACCGATACCCTGGAAATACTTGCCACACAGGCCTGTCCGTCATCCGCGGAAATTGCTATCAGCCGGGAGGAAGAAATGATTCTGAGCGAGGCGTTAATGAAGCTTCCGGAAGAGTATCGGGAGCCGCTGGTACTGTTTTATCGGCAGCATCAATCGACAAAAGAAGTGGCACAAAGTCTGGATATGAATGAAGCGACCGTACGGACCCGCCTGTCGCGCGGGCGGCAGATGCTCAAGGATAAAGTATCGGCAATGGTCGAACGGACGCTGGAAAAGACCGGGCCGGGCAAGCAATTCACGAAGGCGGTGATGGTTTCTATCGGGGCAGGGCTGGCAGCGGGAACCGCAGCGACCGCGGCAGGGACGGCGGCCGGCTCTCTGGCGGCAGGCGGAGCAACGACGGCAGCAACAGGGATATTGGCAGCGACAGGAATCAAAATTGCCGCTATCGCGGCAGCAGTCATCCTGACGGTAGGCGTTGCAATTTATTCCTACAGCAATTCACAGGAAAACACTCCAGTTGTACAGCCGACTCAACAGGAATCTGTACTGGAAACCAATCCACAGACACCTCTGCCATCGCCGGTTCCGGTGGTCAAGGAGGAAATAAAACCAGAACCTGTGACAGAACAGGCACCGATACAGCCCGTCGCAAGCAAAAACCAACTCCAGACACCACCTGCCAAGCCACAAGCCCGTCATCCCGACTGGCCGGGGATTGATGAACCGGTGTTGAATTTCTTCGTTGATCAGACAGGATCGGCAACTCCCCCTGCCGCAAGTACCGACGACACCCCCAAAAAGCTGTGGATTAAACTGCCCCGTCAATATCGCATGGAAGATTCAAAAATGATTTATATCGACAATGGCAAAGAGAGGATTCACGTCGATAAACTTAAAAAAACAGTTCAACAGTCCTACTCCATGACCGCCGGGAATACTCCTGTATTTGCCGGAGGACAAGAGCCCTTGCATAAACAAGGACCTCTTAAAGAAGATCATTTCATTCTGACAGCAAAACTGTTTCGTCATGCCAAAAATCCCGTCAATGAACCCAATGCAATCTCAGAATATGATATTAAACAGGTTGGTGCACAGGATAACGGCGCTATTTTGATTTATCAATTAATCCCCCTGTCGAGCTTGAACTATGATATTAAAGCCTTTGTTGACGCCGCGACACTGCTGCCGGAAAAATTGGTTGTTGACTATATAGACCCCAATAAACCGGACTTGAATTATCCAGATGAATACCTTTTTGACTTTTCTCCAATTCCTGATTCACTGTTCAACTATCAGCCGCAACCGGACGAAACGCAACTGCCGCTTAAAGAGCCGGCCGGTTTTCATGGCCATGTCGTGGATTTATTAAATAATCCCATCGCCGGGGCTGAGGTGTATGTGAATTATAACCCACTGTGGGGCCTTGAATATCTCAAAGGAACCACAGACAGCACGGGACTGTTTGAAATCAAAATACCCGATAAATTCCCTCATAACACATCCAATGT
>JAFGQP010000068.1 GCA_016935635.1 Sedimentisphaerales bacterium | reverse complement strand
GGTCCGCCCCTACGAATCATTTCATATTATTCATTTCATATTTATACATTTTTCATAAAGGAGCCTGGAGATGGCGAAGAAGAAGGTGCGAACAGGGGGATGCCGTGCGCAGAAGGCGGCGGTGGAGGTGCAGGAGCAGTTGGTGGAGACAGAGACGGAGACAGTCTGCGCGCCGAAGTCGCGGAAGGAGCTTCATACCTATGTCAAGACGCATCTGGGGCTGGATGTGCCGGACAAGGCGGTTTGTTCGGGGCATGATGCGCCGATGGATTATCTGTGGCATGCGTACAGTGCGGATTTTGCGGGGCTGCCGGAGGCGGTGGGTGCGGAGGACTCGGCGGATTGCATCGTGTGGGCCGGACGCGGGGGCGGCAAGACGCGGCTGGCGGCGGTGGCAACGCTGCTGGACAGCATCTTCAAGCCGGGGTGCAAGACGCGGATATTGGCGGGGTCACTGGACCAGAGCAGCCGGATGTATGAGTATTTCTGCGACTATGCGCTGACGGATGCGTACCGGCCGATGCTGGAGGGCAAGGTGCGGGTGGGGCGGTGCCGGTTCGGCAATCGGTCGGATGTCGGCGTGCTGGCGCATTCGCCGCGGGATGTGCGCGGGATTCATATTCATAAGCTGCGGTGTGATGAGGCGGAGCTGTTTAAGGAGGATGTGTTTCGGGCGGCGCAGTTTGTGACCAAGACGCGGGATGGGATTCGCGGAGCGATGGAGATTTTCAGTACGATGCACCAGCCGTACGGGGTGATGCAGCGGCTGATTGACGGGACGTATCAGTCGAAGATTCGACTGTTTCGGTGGTGCGTGTGGGAGGTGATCGAGCGGTGCGAGGGACGGACGTGTTCACAGTGTCCGCTGTGGTCGGATTGCGGGGGCAAGGCCAAGCAGGCGTCGGGGTATCTGAAGATTGACGATGTGATTGACCAGATGCGGCGGAGCAGCCGGGCGGCGTTTGAGTCGGAGATGCTGTGCCTGCGGCCGCGGATGGACAATGCGGTGTTTGCAGATTTTGATATGGAAACACATGTTCGGCCGGTCAATTATAACGCGAGTCTGCCGCTGTACCTGGCGATGGATTTCGGGTATCGCAGTCCGTACGTTTGTTTGTGGATACAACGGGATGATGAGGGTGTTGTGCGGGTCCTGGATGAATATCAGGATGTCAAGGAAGAGTTGGCGACGCATATTGAGATGGTATCCCGGAAGACGCCGGGCGGGCTGGGGACGATTGCGGCGACGTATTGCGACCCGGCGGGCACACAGCGGAATCTGGTGACGGGGACCAGTGCGGTGACGGAGCTGGCGCGTCGCGGAATTCAGTGCACTTATCATCCCTCGCGGATTGTGGAGGGCATTGAGCTGATTCGGCAGGTGGTTAAGGCGGGTGACGGCAAGAGCCGGCTGGTGATTGATCCCGGGTGCGGACGACTGATTGAGGCGATGCGGTGTTATCATTATCCGGCCAATCCGTCCAGCGAGCTGCCGGAGAAGGATGGGGTGTATGATCATCCGATTGATGCGCTGCGGTATTTTTTCGTCAATTACGGCAGGATGAATAAGGCAAAGATAGTCAGGACGTAAGGAATCTAGAATTGCGAAGACTGAGGTTATAGATGGGATGGGCTTGATTTGTATACCAAAATATGGACAGAAATTAGTGATATATGTTGGGTGTTTGTGGCGATGGGATTTAAAAAGATATAATGTGTATCTGAATATAGGCGTAAGGCTGCCTGCCTTGCAGTTTTGACACGTGCAGGGAAACAGATCGTTTTTATACCTATATAAAGATAGGGATAAGGTGTCAAGTATTCTCTTATCTTCGGAAAATAGCTTGACATGAATAATTGGGTCAGGTAATCTATTACCCTCCTATCTGCCGGCGTTGGCAGACAGGGAACCAATAACTTTTTCTAATTTGGAGGTAAAGTTTCTGTGAATAAGGAACTGGCCCGTGAACTCATCAGTGCGGGCGTGCACTTCGGTCATGCCGCCAGCCGCTGGAACCCCAAGATGGCTCCTTACATTTTCGGCAAACGCGGTATGATTCACATCGTCAACGTCAAAGAAACCCTTAAAGGTGTCCTCATTGCCAAAAAGCTGGTTGCCAGCATCGTCGCATCCGGCAAGGATGTGGTGTTTGTCGGCACCAAGCGTCAGGCTCAAAAGGGCGTTCAGGCGGCGGCTGAAGCCTGCGGCATGCATTATGTCAGCGAACGCTGGCTTGGCGGCACCCTGACGAACTTCCGTACTATCCGCTCCCGCGTTCAGCGTCTGGAAGAGCTGGAAGGCATGGTGGCCAGCGGTCAGATGGAATCCGAAAGCAAAAAGCAGGGTTCGCGTCTGAAACGGGAACTGAAGAAAATCACCGAAAACCTGGGCGGTATTCGCAAGATGTCGCGGGTACCGGGTGCTGTGGTTGTCATTGATGCCCGCAAAGAGTACATTGCTTTGCGTGAAGCCCGCAAGCTGGGTATCGTCACGATTGGCGTGATTGATACCGATGCGGATCCGGATACGGTGGATGTGGCGATTCCGGCCAATGATGATTCGCTGAAGGCGATAGAGATTATCATGAACGAGCTAGCTGAGGCGGTGGCTGAAGGCAAGACCATGGTCAAGCCCGAGGACCTGAGTCTCCAGGCACGTCAGCCGCGGCAGCGTTCGCGCCGTCGGGTTCTGGCCAGTGCCGGTGAAGGCGGCGAAGGCGAGGAGCATGTCGCCGAGGCTGCGGATGCAGCGCAGGCTGAGACAGCCCAGTAACATCGGTTTGCATCATTAAACGATCCAATAACTTGTTTTGCAGGCCGGGATTTCCATAGTCCCGGCCCGCATCCAAATAGGGAGAATAATACCAATGGCAGAAATATCCGCTTCAGTTGTCATGAAGTTGCGCAAACTCAGCGGTCAGGGAATGATGGACTGCAAAAAGGCGCTGGAAGAAACCGGCGGCGACATGGACAAGGCGCTGGACCTGCTTCGCAAGAAGGGTCTTGCCACCCTGGCCAAGCGTGCCGATAAAGAGACCTCCGAAGGCCGTGTGGTTCGCGCGGTCAGTGCCGACGGCAAGACCGTTGCCCTGGCAACGCTGTGCTGCGAGACGGACTTTGTGGCCAACAACGATGACTTCAAGGCCGCCTGCGAAACGCTGACTCAGTGTGCGTTGACGGTGTCGGCAGACCAGGGCGCCGAAGCCCTGATGGAGTGTGTCTGTGACGGCAAAAAATTCAGCGATCTGATGACCGAACTGGTCAGCAAGACCGGCGAGAAGACGCAGGTTGGCGACTATATCCGCTATCGTCTGGCGGGTGACGGCATTATCGGCAGTTATGTCCATTTCAACAGCAAAGTTGCGACGATGCTCGAGATCGAAGCTTCCAGTGATGCGGTCGCCAAAGCCCTTGGGGTCATTGCCAACGAAATTGCGATGCACATCACCGCCATCAACCCTGTTGCCCTGGATCGCAGTTCGGTGGATCCTGCGGTGGTAGCCCGCGAGCGTGAAATCGCCGCTGACCAGGTCAAAGACAAGCCGGCCAACATGGTGGACAAGATTGTCGATGGCAAGATGGCTAAATTCTTCAAGGATAACTGTCTGGTTGACCAGCCGTTTGTCAAGGATGACAGCAAGACCGTGACCGAGGCCCTCAATGATGCGGCCAAGGCCGCCGGGGGGACCGCTAAGATAAAGCGGTTTGTCCGGTTTGAAATCGGCTAAAACCTGTGATAAAATAAGGCAACGGAAACGTTGCCTTTTTTGTTGGAATATGGTATCTTATAGCCGATGTAAAAGGTCTGTTGCATTGAGATTGTACTGAGTGAGTGTGATAATTTTCGCGGCAGGCTGGCGAAAGGCTGCTGGAGCTGCAGGCGGCGGTACAAAACCAGACAATCATAAACAGGATTCATAGAAAAACCCTGGAACCCATCTTTATGGATAGAAAAATACAGTATAAGCGTGTGCTTTTGAAGTTATCCGGCGAGAGTTTCTGCAAGCCCGGCGGATTTGGGATTGAAGGTGATGCGGTGGAATCGATTGCCGAGCGGATTACCCGCATCTGCAAACTCGGGCCGCAGGTGGCTATTGTTGTGGGCGGGGGCAATTTTCTCCGCGGTGCTACGTTCTCCCAGAACAGTCACATTCCCCGCACGACCGCCGATTATATGGGTATGCTGGCGACGGTCATCAACGCCTGTGCTCTGCAGGAGACGCTGGAAAAGCTGGGGCAGCCGACGCGGGTCTGCAGCGCCATTGAGGTGTCGCAGATTTGTGAGCCGTTCATTCGCCGGCGGGCGATTCGCCATCTCGAAAAAGGGCGTGTGACGATCCTGGCCGGCGGGACGGGCAATCCGTTTTTCTCGACGGATACCTGTGCGGCCCTGCGGGCTTCTGAGATCGGTGCCGACCTGATGATCAAGGCCACCAAGGTTGACGGCGTATATACCGACGACCCGAAGAAAAATCCCGACGCCCAGATGATCGAGAAGCTGACCTATCACGAGGTTCTGCAGAAGAATCTCAAGGTGATGGACCCGGCGGCTGTCAGCCTGTGCTGGGAAAACAGGATTCCGATTGTAGTTCTCAATATTTTCGTTGACGGCAATATCTCGCGTGCCTTCCGCGGCGAGAAAGTCGGCACGATTATAACCGAATAATAGATAAGGTGTCCCGCGTGGACAGCAACTGATTTTTGGAGTATCGATTATGTCTGCCAAAGCGATTTTAGCACAGCATGAAAAAAACATGGAAAAAACCATCGAAGTTATGAAAAACGAACTTCGGCAGATTCGCACCGGCCGGGCTTCACCGGGACTGGTGGAAAACCTGATGGTGGATTATTACGGCACCCTGACCCCGCTCAAGCAGCTTGCGGCGATTGCCTGCCCGGAGCCGGCGATGCTGGTGATCAAACCCTTTGATATCGGCTGCCTGAAGGATATTGAAAAATCGATCAAAAGCAGCGAACTGAGCCTGGCTCCGATCATGGACGGCAAGATGGTTCGTTTGAATATCCCGCCATTGAGCGAGGAACGGCGCAAGCAGATCGTCAACCAGGTCAAGCAGCTGGGGGAGCGGCATAAAGTCAGCGTGCGCAATATCCGCCGTGATGCCATCAAGCAGCTTGAAGATGCAGAAAAAGCCAAGCAAATCACCGAAGATGAACGCGACAAAGGCAAAAAAGAAGCGGATGATTTGACCAAGAAACATGTGGATCAGCTGGATCAGCTGGTCAAATCCAAATCCGAAGAAATCATGAACAGCTAAACGATTCCGGCGGCGCGGCGGTTTTTCCGCTGCGCCTTTTTTCCGTACCGCGGTGCTGTTGGCCAAATGTGTGGGAGGTGTATCATGGAAGACAAGAAGAAACAATCCGAAACCGTTACGCCAAAGAAACGCTCCGTTCTGAAAAAAATCATCTGGGGCGTCTGCATCCTGATTGCCCTGCTTATTCTGCTGGTGGCGCTGCTGCCGACGCTGCTGTCCACGTCGCTGGGCAAGCGAATTGTCGTCAGTCAGATCAACAGCGCCACCGACGGCGACATTCAGATTAACGACTTGTCTGTGGGATGGTTTTCCGGTCTGAAGCTGTCGGGGGTGACCTTCAAAGACAGCACCGGCGATACCAATGTCAGCATTCAAGAAGTGCGTCTGAGTCCGAAATTATCGTCCCTGGTCCGCGGGCAGATTAATCTGACCGACGGGCTGATTGATAAGCCGCAGGTGGATATTCTGGTCAAGGAGCTGCCGCAGAAGGCCAGCTCGACCGAGCCTGAAAAACCGTCAGGCCCGTCTGGGCCCTCGCAGCCGGTTGCGCTGCCGCTGGAAAAGCTGGCCCTGCAGCTGCGTGAAGGGACTGTGGCGATTCGCACCGACAATCCCCCGGAGAAACTCGAATTCAAGAATATCTCCTCGCAGGTGGATATCAATCCCCTGGGCCAGGCCTCAAAGCTGTCTTTCGCGATGGCCGTGGGAGGCATGGGGCAGCAGGGGGATGTCAAGGCCGAAGGGACTGTAACGCCCTCCAAAGAGCTGACTCTCAAGGGCACCAGCGGCGATGTGCAGGTGGAGCTGGTCAATCTCAAGCTCGAGGATTTCAAGCCGCTGCTGGCGCTGGCCGGGCAGAAGGTCGATATCGCCGGCCTGCTGAACGCCAAGGCGGATGTCAAGCTCACTGACGGCCAGTTCGAAAAGATTGCCGCCGATGCCACCATCGAGAATTTCAAGCAGACCCTCGACGGCAAGACCACGACGCTGGAGAAACCCGTGAAGATCAAGGCCCTGGCGGCGATGATCGATAACAAGATTCGCATCGACAATGTCAATGTGGATTCGTCGTTCTGCACCGCCACCTGCAAAGGCGATCTGGAGCAGTTGACCTATCAGGCCAAGGTGAACGACTTGACAGAAGTTCAGGCCTTTGCAGCCCAGTTTACCGACATGGCCGGCTACAAACTGGCCGGCTCACTGAATACTGCCGGTTCCGTTAAAGTTCAGGGTGACATATTTGATTTTGACGCAGCTACCCTGATTGCAGCGGGTAATATTGACTTTCAAAATCTGGCCGTAGTCAAAGGTGCCAATAAACTGGATCCGACAGCAATCAAAATTAACTATGACAACGTGGTTTACGATAATCCAGCCAAGCTGCTGAAAGCCAACTCTGTTGATGCCGCACTCGATGCAGGCAAGGTCGTTGTTAAATCCCTGTCGATGCCGCTGGATCCCGAGAAGATGACCCAGCTTTCCGCCCAGGCGGATGTAAAGCTGGATTTGAAAAAGGCCCTTGATTTGGCCAAGGTCTTTGCTGCCGACAGTCTTCCGGCGGATTTGACGCTGGCCGGCAATCTGAATTCGGTTATTGATGTCAAGCCGCAGGGGGCCGACATTGCATTCCGTACGGAAAAGACTGAGATTGCGAAACTTTCCATCGGGCAGGGGACTGAGGCGCCGTTTACGCAGGATACCCTGACGCTGGTGGCCAGCGGGACGGTTAATCCGACGACGAAGGCATTTGCGACCCAATTTGATCTGGAAGGCAAAAAAGCCCAGTCGCTGATGATCTTTAAAGGCACTATTTCGCAGAAGGCCGACCAGGCAAAGACGGCTCTGGCCGGCGATATTCAGGCCGACTACGACTGGAAAGAGGTGACCGCGATGGCCAAACCGTTCCTGCCGGAAGGGCTGGCGGTGGAAGGCAAACGCAGCGACAAAATCACCTTTGCTTCGACTTATCCGTCCAATGATCCCAATGCGATGCTGGCTAATCTGAATGCCAACGCCGCACTGGGTTTCCAGAAGGCCGACTTTAAAGGCCTCAAATTCGGCGCCACCGAACTGAAACTCAATGTCAAACAGGGACAGGCGGCGATTGATCTGCCCGATGCCGACGTCAACGGCGGCAAGGTGCGGTTTGCCGGCGATGTCAATCTTGCCCAGAAGCCCATGGTGCTCAAGCTGCGTCAGCCTGCGGCTGTGGTTGAAAATGTCAAGATCGACGATGTCCTCAGCGCCAACCTGCTTCAGTATCTGCACCCGATTTTCGCCAAAAGCTCCAATGTCAGCGGCACAGCCAATCTTTCATGCAGTACATTGGTTATTCCGCTGGGTGGCGGCACTCCCAAAGATATCGATATCGAAGGCACCGTGGGCATGACCGATGTCAGGCTGACCAGTAAACTTCTGGCTCTCATCAAGGAAGCTTTGCGGGATGATGGAATGAATCTGTTTTCAATTCCCGCCTCGCCCTTTACCGTCAAAAACGGCCTGGTGAAGTATGACGATATGCCGCTGATGTTCGGGCGGACCTGGGGGATTCATTTCGGCGGGACCATTGACCTGATGAGTAAAGCCTTGAGCATGAATGTCAAGGCCCCGACGAGCAAGGCTGCCGATGCAAAGATGGTGGTGGTGCCGCTGGCCGGTACGGTTGAAAATCCTCAACTGGATGCCGGCAAATTCCTGATGGGCAATATTACCGAACAGATCAAAGAGCAGATTCCCGTTAAGGATGAAAAAACCAAAGAAGCGATCGAAAAAGGGCTGGATGTGCTCGACGGGCTTTTTAACAAAGGAAAGAAATAATGGACGAACAGACATCTCAATCGCCGGACAAGCCCAGCTTCAGACAGAAATGTCTCGGCTGGCTGTCGTTATGGTCCGCCGACTCGGCTCATGCGAAAAACAAAGTCGTATTGCTGCTGCATGTCCTGCGGCAGTGTGTCCGGCTGCTGAGGCTGAACCGCTGCGGCACCCAGGCCGCGGCGCTGGCCTATCACACCATCTTTGGTGTTATCCCGCTGGCGATTGTGATGCTGATGGTCTTTCAGATGTTCCCGGCCTATAAAAATATGGGCGACAAAGTCAAGCAGCTTGCCTACGATCATTTTGGACTCTACAAAATCCCTTATCCATCCGAAGTTGCCGGCGAAGCCCCGATTCTTATTACAGACAAAATCGACGAAATCACGGGTCAGGCCATGTCTAAACTCAACACCGGTGCGATTACCTTTATCGGCGGCGTGCTGGTGATTTGGGCGGCCATTGGTCTGTTGACAACCATCGAAAAGGCCTTCAACAGCATCTGGGGCGTGCCCCGCAGTCGCGACTTTCTGCATCGCGTGATTAATTACTGGACGATGCTGACGCTGGGGCCCTTGCTGTTAGGCGTTGGTATTTACCTGAGCACGCATCCGACAATTACCAAAGTGCTGGAATTCAGCGCCCTCCATTTTGTCCGACCGCTGTTCAGCTTCATTATCAGTGTGGTCCTGATTTTCTGCCTGTATGCCTTTATTCCCAATGCCCGGGTCAAAACCCTCCCGGCGCTATTCGGAGCATTCATCGCCGCTGTCCTGTGGACGGCGGCCAAATTCGGCTTTGGGATTTATGTGACCAAGCTGATTCCCTATCAATCCATTTACGGCATCATGGGATTGATTCCGTTGACGGTCTTCTGGATTTATATCATCTGGTGGATTGTGCTGATCGGACTTCAGCTGACCTATGCCTCGCAGCATGTCCATTCACTGGACCGGGCCGAGCAGTTGGCCTATCTCCGCGAGCGGCAGGCCAGTTTTGTTGCCACCGAACAGGCCGTCATCCAGATTATGCAGGAAGTGCTGACGGCCTTTGAGGACAAAAATCGCAAACCCATTACGGCTGTCGAGATTGCCGAGATTACGACGCTCGACGCCGAATTTATCGAGCGGATTCTGGAAAACATGACCCGGGCCGGCCTGCTGTGCAAGACCACCGATCCGATTGT
>JAFGQP010000340.1 GCA_016935635.1 Sedimentisphaerales bacterium | reverse complement strand
GCCGTACATGATAAAAAATTCCTGTTCTTGCTGGAAGCCTTGGCTCCAGCTGCTTAAATGGTCAATAAAAAGTGCGAAAGTTTACTTGTATGTAAGTATACAAAATAGCTTTGTCTTCAATTTTCAGAACGCGACAGTAGAACTCTTCTTATGGGATTCCAATGCCGATGTAAAGAGTTTATGACTCAAGGCGACCTCGTCAGGCATAACGCAGCCGGCGAATGGGGTTGGCGGTATGCCGTGGTGGAGTTCATACAGAAACGCTGCCCACATCTGGAGAATAGAATCAGAGAAGCCCGCTTCGAAGATAATGCCGGTGATGGATTTATAGGCCATCTCATGGCCCACATCGATAACCTGCCAACCCTGTTCGCCGCTGGCGTATTCGAGAATTTCCAACGTGTTGATCTGTTTACTTGACCAACGAGCGGAAGTTTTCGTGCCGAGAACCTCCAAATACCATGTGTTCTTGTGGCCGGGAGCGATACGCTGGGTCTTGATGGTCATCGGGAACAGCTGCTTTGATGCATCGTCCTCGGCCAGACAAAAGAGTGTGGCATTGTCCCACGTTTCGCAGGGCACCATGCCGCCCTTACCATCCGGGCGTTCCTTGACAATCTTGCTCAGGATGGCCGAAACGTTTTTGGGAATCCAACCGGCGCGGAAAGGCATATGGCAGGCGTGCATCCCCAGATCGCCCAAACAACCATACTCGCCGTTGAATTTGAGCATTCGTTTCCAGTTGATGGGCTTGTTGAAGTCTAGGTCGCTGGAATGCAAAAAGCCACTATTGACTTCAAGAATTTGCCCAAATGCCTGTTTTTCGATCAGCTTGCCGATCTTCTGCATCGCCGGGAAAAATGGTGATTCACTGGAACAACGGACAAAGACATTCGGGTGTTTGCGGATACAGTCACTGATGATGTCATTGGCCGGTTTGTCAATACCAAAAGGTTTTTCGCCCAGCAAGTGTTTTCCCGCTTCGATAGCGGCGCAGTAAAATTCAGCATGGAGATTATGCGGCACGGCGATATAGACCGCTTCGACTTCGTCGTTGGCCAGTAATGTCTTATAATCGTTCGTAACTTGTTTGATAGTGGGAAAGTTGCCGGTGTACCATTCCAGCAATTTGGCATTCGTATCGCAGATGGCGACGATTTCCGGTTTTACATCCATCTCTGGTAGATGACACCAGCGAGCCACCGCGCTGGCAAATTCGCGTCCCATCAGGCCGCATCCGATAATACCGAATTTTACTATTCTCATCCTTTTCCTCAATAATTAAGGTAATAAGCCTCTGGCTTTTATTCCAGCGACGACGCGGCCAACCGCAAGATCCATCGAGGCCTTTCGCATGGTTGCTTTTTTGTCGTGTGCGTAGTTGTAAACATCGTCGAAACAAGACGTCATTTTTTCATAAAGGCGCGTTTTCACCTGAGATTCTGTCATCTGTTCATGCTGCGTTTCCTGAATGTACTCAAGGTAAGAAACGAATACACCGCCGCCGTTGCACAGAATATCGGGAATGACAAAAATACCATTGTCATTCAGGACCTCATCTGCTTCAGGTGTTGTAGGAGCATTCGCTCCTTCGGAAATGATTTTGGCCTTTATTTTTGAAACATTATCCGCCGTAATTTGAGAACCAGCTGCGGCGGGAACGAGGCAATCACACAAAACCCCAAAAAACTCTTCACGAGACGCCGATTCAGCTCCGGAAAAACTACTGATAAGCCCGCGATTGCTTTTTGCGTGCTGACACAATCGGCCAATATCCAACCCTTTGTCATTAAAAAGCATTCCAGAGGCATCCGAAACCGCAATGATTTTTGCGCCCTGGTTGTGGAATTCGATTGCGGCCTCAGAGCCAACATTGCCAAATCCTTGAATGGCGACTTTCAGGCCCTGAATATTCAATCCCAACTTTTTACAAGCAGCAACCGTTGTATAAACAACGCCCCTTCCGGTGGCCTGCCTTCTGCCCGCAATGCCACCCAGAATAATGGGCTTTCCGGTTACAAAACAGCCGCGGGTAATGGACGTTCCCTCGGAATAGGAAATGCAGTCCCGGATATGCCCCATATCGGTCTCATTCGTTCCCATATCAGGGGCCGGAATATATAATTCCGGCCCAAAATGACGTTTGGCGCTTCGGGCAACGGAACGGATGATGACCTCTTTGTCGGTAGAATTGACGGTTTCCGGAGCAAATCGTATACCGGTTTTTCCGCCCCCGAAAGGCACACCCATCAGGGATGTCTTCCATGTCATTTCCATAGACAAGCCCACGACTTCCTCCATCGAAACACTGGAAGTCATTCGTATGCCGCCTTTGGAAGGTCCCAAGGTGTCATTGTGCCGAACAATATAAATCTCAATATTGGCCAGCTTCCCATTACTTAACAATGGAGTTAACCGCTGTTCAATTTTTTCTTTGGGAACAGCCAATTTTCGCAGAAGATTTTCTTCCAGACCGATTCTCTCGGCAGTCTGCATAAGATTATATTGAGCCGTCTTAAATACACTGTTAATAATTGCCATAGAGAGCCTCTTTCAAAGCAGTTCTTTTTCCGTCTCGCCGATGGCTTCGTCGATAATGTCCATTCCTTTCAGGAGCACTTCATCTTCCATCACAATCGGAGGACTCATCCGCAGAATATGACCGGCAGGTATCCAAGCCAGACCTTTGGCGAATGCTTTTTGATAGACTAATTTACCAGCCTCATTGAAAGGCTCTTTGGTCTTCTTGTCTTTGACCAGCTCAATCCCCATCAGGCAGCCCTTGGCGCGAACGTCGCCAACGATCCGGTGATCGGTCTTCATCTTTTCCATGCATTTAATCGCCAGTTCGCCCAGGTGCATTGAGCGTTCAAGCAACTGTTCTTCTTCAATGGCCTCGATGCTGGCCAGCGCTGCCGCACAAGCCATCGGATTTCCACCGTAGCTGCTGGAGGCCGAGATGGATTCAAACGATTCTTTGTATTTTTCACGCACCGCTACACAGGTTACCGGGAAACCATTTCCAAATCCTTTGCCGATTGAGACGATATCCGGCACAACATCCCAGTGTTCCGTACACAACCATTTGCCGGTTCTCCCAAAACTGGTCAGGACTTCGTCGGTCATCAGCAGAATGCCTTTTTTGTCGCAGAATTGGCGCAGTTTTGGGAAGAAATCCTCCGGCGGCATCACCGACCCACCCCAGCCCTGAATCGGCTCAAGAACAAAACCGGCAACACTGCCGACAGTGGCCCTTTCGATAAATTCGTCATAAAATTCGATATACTTGTCGGAATCAGCCGTGCCGTCCGGCTTGGTGAACATCGGCCTGTACGTATTCGGACGCGGAACCATATACATCCCCGGCGCCCGACAGGGTCCGTAAACGAACGAACGGATATGCCCCAGGGAAACACCCCCATAAGTCTTACCGTGGAAGTCATAGAAGCAGGAGATCATCTCATGTTTTTTGGTTGCAGCCCGAAGTACTCGCTGGCCAGCTTCAACGGCAGCCGTACCGGCGTCATAAAACTGAAATCCGCTTAAATCACCGGGCAGAATCTCGGCCAGCTTTTCCACCAGCCGGGTCTTGATCTCGGTGGTAAAATCGTGACAATTCATCAGCTTGCCAGCGGCCTTCTGGACCGCCTCGGTTACTTTTGGATGGCAATGTCCCAGCGTTGTTACATAAATACCGCTGGAAAAGTCAATATAGCGGTTGCCGTCCACGTCCACCAATTCGCAACCTTTGCCGCTTTCAAAAGCAACAGGGAAGAGCTTGACTTGTTCACTGAGACCTTTGAAGTATTTGGTACAGCGGGCATGTAGGCCTTTGGACTTCGGCCCCGGAAGAGCTGTCTTGACATTTGGAACCTGGCTTAAATCCAGATGTGCCCATTGGGGCGCGGCGGCTATTTTAATCTGTGCCATTGTACGACTCCTGTTTTCTTAAAGAGGACAAATAATGATGTTATGACATAACTTTTTTAATGACTTGACAGCCTCGTTGGAAATTCCACTGTCGGTTATTAAGGCGTTGACTTCGGACAGGGAACCATTGGAGGCAAAGTCCAGCTTTCCAACTTTGGAACTGTCGCAAAGAATGTAGGTCTTTTCGGCGCGCTGACGCATTTTGGTATCGACTTGTGCGATTCGCATATCAGAGTTAAACAACTCGCCGTTCAGGCCGATACCGTCGGCGCCCTGAAACGCAATATCGACCATAAACATATCCAGCACCTTTTCGGCCACAACACCTGTCAGATCGGGACTGCCCTTGCGGATAACACCGCCCAGCAGGATCGTTTGTATACCAGTGGAAAACTGCAATACAGATGCAACCGCTAAACTGGGGGTAATAACTGTCAACCTCTCAAAATTTTTTAGCAGACAAGCCAATTCCAACGTTGTCGTCCCGGTGTCAAGAATAATCCGTTGGCCTGGCATAATAAGTTTGACTGCCTCAGCGGCGATCATCTGTTTGGCCTTATGGTTACGGATTCTGCGTTCGACAAAGTCAAATTGAAACTCCATTCGCTCGGCCGCGGCCGCCCCGCCATGTGTGCGTCTGACATACCCCTGTTCGGCCAGTAAATCCAAGTCGCGACGAATAGTCATTTCACTGGTGCCGAGTAGCTGAGCCAATTCAGGAATGTTAACCTCCTGATTATCACGCAGCAACTCAGTGATTTTATGCCTTCGTCTTGTAACGGAAATTTTACTGTTTTTCTTTAACATTACACCCATCTATGTTATATCATGTTATTATTGATTGCAATATAACACTATTTCACATGCATGTCAAGATGATTTTTTCTTTTTTTGTAAGCGTTCACGCAAAAACGCGATTTTTAGGCTAAAAATGCGGTCGTGCTTCAAAATTTTAGGTTCAACTCCCAAAAAGTTGGTTAATATATCAGGCTGC
>JAFGQP010000339.1 GCA_016935635.1 Sedimentisphaerales bacterium | reverse complement strand
GCCGGCTCAACCGGAATAAAGATGCAAAAAAGAGATTGAAAAGGGACTGCAAAGTCCCTTTTTTTATTGAAATTACCCAGTGGAGGATTTGTGCGCAAAAAAAGACCGCCCGCACTTCGCAGAAGGAGGAGGAAGTCGGTGTACTTCCCAGGGCTACTGAAGTTACGGGCGGCAGAAGGAGCTTTCAATTTAATTGCTGCATTGAACCTTCCTATAACCGCTCAATGTCAACAAACTCAATTTATGGTATCTGGTACAATAATGCAAGAAAAAAACAGGTTCTATAAAAAAATATTTCATAAAAAATAGGTAATATTACTGATATATAGAGGTATAGAGTCCAGATAAAGAGATATGTTTCAGGTACAATTGTATTTATTTGTGTGAAATAAAGTTTACTTTTGTCGAATTAAAAGGCCTGGATTAATTGACTCCAGCAGATTATGTTTCCTGAGGTCAGAAATGTATCGCTGGCCGTCCTGCCAATAGCCTGCCGTCGGCTTGAGAGAGGGACAGGATTTTGCAAAATAACCATTCAGTTTTTCAATCAGCAGTTCACGGATCAGTTTGCTGGTCATGGATGCCAGCGCCACCGGCAGGAATTTGCTGTCAGCTTCGACGGAAAAATGCAGCCGCATCTTTTTGTCGCCGGTGCTCATTTCATAACTGCTCAGCGTCTCGCTTTCGCTCAGGATACTCAGCTCCATTCCCGGAAACATCCGCAGCAGTTCCTGGTGATACTGCATCCGCCCGCCCTGACGGTCAATTAAAAATTGCATTGGGCCGTCGTTGTCCGAATAATGATAGAATACCTCATGAATCAGAGAGCAGATTTCGATAAACAGCACGCGTGATTTGTTTTTAATCTTGTCGATGCGTTCGTTATAAAGCCCCGCCTCCAGAAATCGGGTCTGCATCCAGAGCAGCTTCATCTGCTGTTTATCGAGTGTTCGCTGCCAGACCCCCGCGGCAATCGCGGCATCCTGCGGCCAAGACAGTGGCACGCAACCGAGTCCTTTATGCCAGGGATAGCGGCTCAAATCGCCCCATGATGCGGGACTGAGCTGCTTGAGTAATTCCAGAAGCGTCTGCGGCGCTGCAAACGAAGCCAGCGGATTTTGCGATTGAGCGATGGTTTCAAGACAGGACAGGATGGTCCGTAAAAGATGAATGGGGCCTTTTTCGCGTGAAAAAGCCTTTTTGCTGTCGTTAATCAGCAGTCTTCCGGCAAGCCCTTTTTTATCTTTCGAGACAGCGCTGTTCAGTACTGACCACAAATCCGATTTGAGCAATGTTTGCGGCAGGGAAAACGCTGCCCCCGAGACTACAAGGGGGCCAAGCAGCGGGCCATAGCCGGCCTCATCGATTCCCACCAGGATCGCCATCGATTGCTCCGCCTAGTCCGGCCAGACGCCGGAAAAAACCTCAACTGCCGGGCCGGTCATATAAACGCAATTATCCGTATCGCTCCAGTTCAATTCCAGGTCGCCGCCGGGCAAGTGAGCCATGGCGACGCGCTGGCATCGTCCGGTCAGAAATCCCGCAACCACACAGGCACAGGCCCCCGTGCCGCAGGCCAGCGTAATCCCGCTGCCGCGTTCCCAGGTTCGCATGGTGAATTCCTGCGGGCTGTCGGCCTTGACGAAATGTACATTGATTCGCTGGGGGAACAGGGGGTGGTGTTCAATCAGCGGCCCAACCACGGACAAGTCGATGGCGTCCAGGTCTTCACAAAAAAAGACCGCATGAGGATTGCCCATGGAAACACAGGTCATGCTCAGTTCCTGCCCGGCCACCTGAAGGGTGACTCCCACAACCTGATCGGCATCCAAGGCAACAGGTATGAGTGAGGCTTCCAGAATCGGCTGACCCATATTGACGCAGACGCGAACGACTTTATTGTCGCGGTTGGTATCCAGGCCCAGAGTCAAAATTCCCCGGCCGGTCTCAATCCGAAGCGCATGCGGCATGGTTGCCATGCCCGGAACGGAGAATTCGGTATTGGCCTGAGCGAGTTCATGATCGTAAACATATTTTGCAACGCATCTTATGCCATTGCCGCACATCTGGGATTCCGAACCGTCGGCGTTAAACATCCGCATCCGAACATCGGCAATCTGGGAAGGGCAAATCAAAATCAGGCCGTCTGAGCCGACACCTCGGTGGCGGTCGCTGATTTTAACAGCCAGTTGTGAAGGATTTTCAATTTTGTGGCGGAAGCAATCGACATAAACATAGTCGTTGCCCAGTCCGTGCATTTTCGTAAATTCCATATTCTTGCCTCAATCAAGGTCTATAATGAGCCCAACGATAACCGAAATGCAGTAAAAAAGCAAGCCAAACCAGGTATAGAGTAATGTATATACAGAATAACTTATATGGTCGATTTCCGGCCGATTTTATGCTCGGAACCTTCCATCAGCCGCTTGATGTTTTCCGCATGGCGAGCAATCACCAGCAGCGGCATCAGGATTGCCACGATGAACAACGGCCACAGACGTCCCAATTCCCAGTCCGCCAGCAGAAATGTAAAAACTGCCAGTGATGCCGGAAATATAATTGCCGCCAGAATCGAAGCCAGCGAGACGTACCGCCATATCCACAGAGCAATTCCCCATGCGGTGAAGGTAATCAGTCCGCAAAAGGTATAATAAGGCCACAGGCCAAGCACAACGCCAAGGCTGGTAGCGACCCCTTTGCCGCCCTTGAAGCCCAAATACACAGGGAACACATGCCCCAATATCGCCAGGCACCCAACAAGCAGCCACAACGAAAGCTGCCCCAATGTCGCCTGCTCTTTATCAATTAATCCGAACGCCGGCACCAGCAGCATCGGAATCAGCCCCTTGAGCACATCCATGGCAAAGCAAAGGTAGCCCCATTTTTTACCCAGCGTCCGCGTGACATTGGTTGCACCGATATTGCCGGAGCCGACTTTCCGCAGGTCCACACCCTGGGTGCGTGCAATCAGCAGGCCAAACGGGATCGCCCCTACCAGATACGCCGCTATGGATAAGACCGCAAACATCATCAACCGTGTCGTCCTTTCTTTCGCTCGATAATCACACGATATAAATCCAGCAGTTGCCTGACATGCCTGGTAATCGAAACACGCTCTTTCAGGCCGTCGGCAAGAATATTGCCTGCCAGTCGTTGTATTGTATCAGGATTTGCCAGGTCTGCAATAGATTTAGCCATCGCATTAATATCAGATGGGGATTGTATAATAAACCCATGCCTGCCTGCTTCGTATTGTTCCGAGGCACCGTTAAACGCGGTCGTAATGACCGGCTTGCCCGCGGCCAGTGCTTCGAGGATAAAACGCGAGCAGGGGTCATACCAGGACGGCAGAATTGCCGCATCACAGGCGGCCATGGCGGTGACGGTTTCCTGCTGCGGGCCGCAGAAG
>JAFGQP010000338.1 GCA_016935635.1 Sedimentisphaerales bacterium | reverse complement strand
TCCGGCAACGGCGGTAAATTCATCAAGATTGGCATACGGAGGAACGGGATAGCTGTACGGGCCGATGTTGCGTATGTTGACACCGCCGTTTAGTTTTCCCCGACGGCAGCTCATAATCTGGTCCGCCTCCGGATTGGATATTCTGGACAGCTCAATAGAGTTGCCGCTGTTGACGGTCGAGCCGTCCGGCCCGGGACATCCCTCGACGCAATCACCGGAACCCCAGTTGTGGCCGATTTCATGCCGGGCAACATGCCACCAGTTTTTGTCACTGTTCCATCCGTTGAAACTCCGTGCCGCCCAGCCAGGTCCGCTGTAATCACAGACAAACGCCACACCGCCGCCGACGGAGCCTACAAATCCGAGAAAGTGATGATCCGTATTGGGAAAAAGAGTCTTCCAATATGTATTGAGATTCCACCAGTCGATTCCCCATTGTTCGCTGGAACGGTCCAGTCCGGCATTGCTTTTACGAAAGACGACCTTGCCCAGCTTGCACTCAGCCAGAATATCCCGGATATAAATCGCATTGAAATGACTGATAGCGTTCTCGGCTTTTCTGGCATAAGTGGTCATGTTGGTATAGTTGGCGGCGTTTATGTATTCGACCAGCACATCGAAGCCCATATCCACCTGATAGACCGTCTTGTACATCGAGTCCAGCAGGGCGGCGGGGGCGACAAAGGCTGCCCCGGCGACAGGATATCCTGCAGGGGGATTGGCAGTCCCTCCGATTTCAGTGAAATTGCCGACAGCCGCGGCAGTTTCGCTGGTTTCAAAAGGCGGATCATACCACCAGTCTGCCGCATTGCCTTTGAAGACATGGTATCTCAGGTCGCCATTGGGCAGCAGGGTGGCTTCGACAAAACTGTCCGGCTCTTCTTCACACCAGCCGCGATAGGTTCGGACCGGACCGGCATCAATCGGAAGCTTGGTTATGCCGTCGGTATCCAGCAGGACCACCTCAAAATTGGCACCGCGAATGTCATAGCGATCCAGGTTGAAGGTGCGAATCTGTCCATTATAGGTTACGGTTCCCCGCATAAATTGGGGGGGATTGGCCGGATCAATGGCGAGTCCATCCACTGCAAACAGCAAGACCAGTAAAGTGACGATAGTCTTCAGCACCGGACGATAGGTACGATTTTGGAAATGCATGTCCCCACCTTTGAATCAAAATGTCGATTATTTCAAATGGCAATAAATATCATAATTACAGAAAACAAATACTTTTTCAGCATGCCACGAAGAATATAAATACTTGAGTACTTAAGTGTAGTATACCAATAAAGTCTCAGAAGTTCAAGGAGAATCTTATTGTTTTACTGAGTTGCTGATAGAGTGGATTGTAAGTGATTGTAAAAAAGGGAGATAGAATTTTATGTATAGGCAGCGAGAAGTTTTGATGCATATTTATATTAGAAGATAATAAATAACCACAAAATAGGCGTAAGGAATAAAAGTTATAATTCCCTGTGAATCTGTTGCCGGTACAATCTACTGTGTTAAAGCATTCATTTTTTGGATCATATTAGCAATTATGTCCCGGTTGGCACTGATGCGCGGCCCTGCGGTGCCGGCGGTAAAAAGCCCGGCCAGATACCACTTTCCCGAGGCATCCTGAATAAACCACGGTGCGCCGGAATTGCCCTCATTGCCGCAGGTTTCATAGCGAATGTAATCCCCTTTGCCGACAGGGTCATACCGGAAGATTAGCATGGGCATCGTCTTCTTGTAAAGTGCTGCCCCGGCAATGATGTTGCGTCCCCAGTGCAGTGTACCCGGTAGACGAAGCCGCTGAATCTGCTTGCGTTCGGTTTCGGTGCATTCCCCCCAGGGCTTGGTATAGCGTTCTATTTTACCGAAAGAACCGATAGTGACCATTTTGCCTGTTTCGTTGGATTTGTCATATAACGGGATTTGTTTTGGAAAACCGGCGTCAATCATGATATTGGGGTCGACAGGGCTGGACATAATCACCCGGCAGACCATAATATCACGTGCGTCATCATGTCGTTCATCCACAATAATATAGTCTCTGTCGGGTTGTCCCAGTCCATGTCGTTTCAGTTTATAGTTTACCGGCCAGTCAGGAGAATTGCTCTTGATGATCTGTTTCCAGTGGGCCGCGGTGATAATATAGCTGGGGGCGATGACCGTCGCCGTGGCAAACCACTGCTGCGACAGCGGCCATTCGATACCTACAAGACTTTGCTCCGGCGGGTGCGGTGAAAAGCCCTTTGGGCCGCTGGTGATATAGCTGATATCGTTGGGGTCGGTGCCAAGCAACTCATCCGGCTGGTATTGCAGTCCGATTGCGGTACAGGACAAAAGCAGCACAGCAAGACTAAGAAATATTTTGATGGACATAAGTTATCCTGTTCCTTAACAAAGTACGAGCCAGATTGCCAGATATCGACGTATCGAAGTTATTATATTCGTTATGTTTGAAAAGGAAAGAACAATACCGTCAAACCGACGGGTTGACTTTTCTGTGATGTCAGATTACAATAAGTATGTAGATGTTGACGCGATTAGACAACCGGGGGGCTGGAGAACAGGTATGCGGCTATTTGTAAGTCTCGGCGGCAGCTCAGTTAACGAATTGCGTTTCGACCGGGGGCCGATTTATATCGGCCGGCAGACCGGCAGTCAGGTCTTTCTCCCCGATGCGGCGGTGTCCCGTCAGCATGCCGTAATTTATACCACCCGTGACGGTTCCTGGATTATTGAAGATCTGGGTTCTGCCAATAAAACTTATCTGAATCAGACCGCAATCCATAAAAGCGAACTTAAAAACACGGATACTATCCAGGTTGCCGATTTTACCATTCGTGTCAGTCTTGAAGAAGACGATGTTGATGTCAGCAAGATAACCCAGATGGAAGACACGGTGGTGGGTGACCAGATTCGCAAGGATCTGCATACCGTGGAGCGCAACGCCGAGGCAGGCGATGCTCCCCCGATAAAGTTTCCTGCCAAACGCATCAAGCAATTCTGCCAGGCGATGGATAAAATCACTTCTGTCAAAGGATTACAGCAATTATATACGACCCTGGGAGATCTGCTGCTGGGGCAGTTGCAGGCGACTAACGTCTGGATTGGTTTACGTAAAAATCCGAACGGTCCGATGGAAGTGCAGGGCGGACGGAAAATTACCACCGAGTCACTGCAGCGTGCGGACCTGGCTATTCCGGCCACACTCAACGAGGTTCAGGAAAAATATATTCCTCTGCTGATTCATCAGCTTCCCAGGCAGATCACCAATCGCGGAATTCGGTCGGTAATCATCTCGCCGATTTTATTTGAAAACAGCTGTTTTGGCGTGGTTTATTTGGAAAACTCTATTGAGCATACTCATTATAGTTTGGCTGAGCTGGATTATCTGCTGATTATCACGACGTTTGTAGGGTGTTATATCTCTAAAATTGACAAACACTAAAACGAGTGTTTCATCAATTAATAACGAATACCACCTTTTGCACCGTAGCGGTTCAAGACTTCAGCAGCCTGTTGGCGAAGGATATCGCAGGTGGTTTCAATGCCGCGTCTGTGGAGGTGGTCAATCCAGTTGTCTGGTTTAGCTCCCTCATCAAACCCAATGGCTTCGGCATCTTCACCCCGAGCGCCGCAAACCAGCGATTTGACTCCTGACCATGGGATAGCCCCCAGACACATTGCGCACGGCTCGCAGCTCGTGACAAGCTGGTAAGTTCCCTGGCTGCCAAGATCGTGTGTGTCGAGGATTTTTTGAGCCAGGGCGATAGCTACCATTTCCGCGTGGGCAAGGCTGCATTTGCCGGGGACGACGATGTTAACGCCTGCGGCGATGAGTGTGCCGGCAGCAATGTCGAAGATGGCGGCACCAAACGGGCCTCCTGTCTGATGCTCAATATTCAGTGAAGACAGGGTGACAGCCAGCTTCATCCGACTGTTAAGGTCTGCAAAGACAGCGGGTTGTCCGGCAAGGAAGGACGTGACCCAATCGGGCAGCGAAAGAGTGAAGGAGCTTGTCATATCTATCGAACCTGTAAGTATTTATAATTGTTGTATATCCGGACACAAAAAAACCGGCTTCGAATGTCAAGGTAGCATGAAAGCCGGTTTTGTGCAACTGGGATTGTATTTCTGGAGGCTTTAGTATTTCAGAAGAAGTTCCAGCATTTTTCGGTCGAGTTTATGGCCATGAAAGTCTTCGTACTGGACATCCTGGCGTCCGCTATCAAGGATACCGAAGGAGCCTTGGAAATTCCATAAAGCCCATCCCATATTGGCTTTACGATAGTTTTTAAGGCACTCTTCCATCCAGCTTAAAGTGACCTCATGCGGGGTTTTATTGAAAGAACCCCATTCGCCAACCATTGCCCCCACGCCGGAGGCCTTGAAATCCGCCCAGGGTTTGACATGTCGCTGCCATAGAATAGATCCGTCCATGTCTTTTTGCGGCCAGGCGGGCATGGGCCAGCTTTTTGAATCCACCCAGTCCGCTTTATAATGTGTCAGAGTCATCGGCTGATATCCGCGTGTGGCCTGGGCGACTTTCAGGTCGGCTAAATCTTTGCAGGGTTTGTTGCCCCAGTCGAGTCCGTCAATGATAATCAGACGCTGTGGATCTTCTTTGCGGATAGCTTCCACCAACAGCCGAATGACGATGGCATGAGTTTCGGGGTCAATATTGGCTGGCTCGTTGAGCAGGTTGAAGCTTAAATTCTTATTGGAAATGCCTTTGTAACGTTTCGCAAAGGCTGCCCAATGCATGGCACACACTTTCTGGGCTTCCTGATTTGTCCAAAGGCTTTTTTCTTCCTGTGGTTTGGCAACAGTATAGCCGGGGGCGCGATGGAAGTTGATGCATACATGGACGTTGTATTTTTGCCCCCATGCAACGGCTTGGTCGATTTCTTTGAGGACACTCTCATTTAGTTTTGTCCAGTCATTATCCACAATCCATTGGCGATAATCCATTGGAAGACGGACAAAGTTGAAACCGAGTTCGGAAATCCAGCGAAAATCTTGTTCCTCAAAGGGTTTTTCCTGCCACTTTTGCATAAATTTATTGAGCAAATTGAAGCCTCTCCAACGAGGCAGATTGTTCCAGGAAGCGTCGGGTAATTCAGCGGAATAACTGTAAGTTGTGCATAAAAATAGGGTTATCAGTGCTGATAAGCCGAGTGCTCTGACGTTGATCATTTCAGGTCTCCTTGTTTTTGTTGTGAAATTATCGGGTGGCTTATAGGTTTTCCCTATTCCTTAACATATAACGCCTTACGAACAGATAAGGTAACATCCAAAAGAGACTCTTTTGATTGGAAAATGGATAGAGAGCAATGGCTTGGGACGAAAGGGATTTTTGTGTTGAATTTGCTTTATTGGCTATTACGATACAAATATTTATTATAATCAAATAAATGTATATATTTATTTATGATAAAGCAGGTTGGGTAATAATGGTCATTTTAGGGCAAAAACAAGATAAAAGTTTACTGTTTTGGAGGTGCCAGAATAAGTCTTTGCGTAAGACAGAACAGCGAGCTTCTCATCAGGCATTTAGGGGTGAAGATTCGAATATGCGCACTTTTATATATTTTAAAGGCCCGGCCGGAACACGGGAGAACTTTCACCTAAAACTCATTCCTGGCTGTGGGATATTTTGGGGTACGTTGGAAGTGGGTAATTTCCGGCGACAGAAAAAAGTGATACGGGAAAAACTCCCGGGGATGGAATTGCCGCAGGACCTCAAACAGGTACGGGAAATCCCGTCGAAAAAAGTGTAACGTTAAGGTTTTCAGCCAGCTCTATAACAGATAAGGCTTCCGTCAGACGGACCTGGTTGTGCTTGTCCGAAACTGATAACGGCGATTCAATGCCCGGCATGGATTGAAAACCGCCGAGAAACAGTCCTGCGGGCGGAACCTGACATGAAGACAAATAATAAAAGGATTGTATGCAGCATTTATCCATCGGAGACTATTCATTTATTGCGATTTATTTCATTGGTCTGATTGGGATCAGCCTGTATCTGAAGAAACGCGCATCGGCCAGCATGGAAAATTACCTGATTGGGGGGCGGCAATTGCCGTGGTGGGCTCTGGGGGTGTCCGGCATGGCCAGCTTCTTTGACATGACCGGGACGATGATTATTGTTTCGTTTCTGTATATGCTCGGCCCTCGCGGCCTTTACATCGAATTTCGCGGAGGCGCGGTATTGGTGCTGGTGGTGATGATGCTGTGGACGGGCAAGTGGCATCGCCGCTCGGGTGTGTTGACCAATGCCGAGTGGATGATTTATCGTTTTGGCAACACGTTCGGCGGACGATTTGCGCGAATGGCAGCGGCGGTGGCGGCGATTGCTTCGGCGGTGGGACTGATTGCCTATCTGATCAAAGGGGCCGGTCTGTTTTTGTCGCTGTATATTCCCTTTCCGCCACTGGTTTGTGCCATCATTATGATTGGGGTGGCAACTCTTTATACCCTGATATCCGGTTTTTACGGTATGGTTTATATAGACCTGTTTCAGTCGATTCTGATTCTGGTGGCGGTGGTGGTGGTTTTAGTGATGACGTTCATGAAGATATCCGGCGCGGAGCAGCTAGCGGCACTGGCCTATGAAGTGACCGGCCAGAAAGACTGGATGAGTTCTTCGTGCAGCTGGCTGACGACGATGCCCAAAGGGTATGAGCAGTATCGCTACCTGATGGCGTTCGCCCTGGCGTACTTATTACGGAATGTTTTTTTTGGTTTGGGAACCGGCGGTGAGCCTCGCTATTTCGGCGCCCGCAGCGATAAGGAATGCAGCAAGCTGACGTTTTTCTGGACATCTCTGATGATGATTCGCTGGCCGATGATGATGGCGTTTGCGGTACTGGGGCTGTTTATGGTCAAGGATTTATTTCCCAACCAAACGGTGCTTGCGGAGGCGGCTGCACTGATTAAAACCCATTATGCCTCGATCAGCAAAAATCATTGGGAAGACCTGATATCCGGCCTGATTCATTCCCCGGCGGCCTATTCCCCGGATTTGATGCATGGATTACAGCAGTTGCTCGGCGAAGACTGGGCGACAAAATTGCAGTTATTGAGTTTCGACGGAACGATTAACCCGGAACGGATTGTGCCGGCGGTCATTTTACACAGTATCCCGGTGGGGTTGCGAGGCATCCTTATTGTTGCGCTGGTGGCGGCGTGTTTTTCCACCTTCGGTTCAATTGTGATTATGGCGGTGGGATTCTTCTGGCGGGATATCTACCAGGGGCATATTCACCCTACAGCGACGCAGAAAGAACTGATTCTTGTAAGCTGGCTGTTCGGGGCCGGGCTGGTCGTGGTCAGTTTTCTGTTTGGCTATTCGGTCAGGAATATCAACGACATCTGGGACTGGTTTATCATGGCGCTGGGCGGCGGACTGATGGTGCCGACGATACTTCGGTTTTACTGGTGGCGGTTCAACGGCGGCGGATTTGCTGTTGGGACGATGGTTGGGGTCATGGCGGCGATTGGGCAGCGGATGTTTGTGCCGGAGATGGATCCAAGGCTTCAGTTATTGGTCATGGCGTCCATTGGCCTGGCCGCATCGGTTATCGGGGCATATATGACTCAGCCGACGGACCGCGCGGTGCTGGAGCATTTTTATCGCACAACCCGGCCGTTCGGGCTGTGGGGACCGTTTCGCGACCTGCTGGCGCCGGAAGTGCGGGCCAAAATGACACTGGAGCACAAGCGGGATGTCCGGGCGCTGCCGTTTGCACTGGGCTGGCAGATTACGCTGTTTTTGCTGCCGATGCAGCTTCTGATCAAAAGCTATTGGTCGTTCGGGATTACGCTGGTCATTTTTCTGGTGTCGCTGGGCGGCCTGTATTGGATCTGGCTGCGGCATATCGGCGAAGAAGCGGACACGTAATCCGATTTCCGATGACGGAAAATACGAAAAGCTGTTCAGCCTGTGGGGGATGGCATACCCGACGGATATGACTGTTCCGCGAGCAAAAGAAGCATATGATTAAAGCTGCTGAACTTATCGCTCAGTCCGAATGGGCTTAAGGATATTTATTGACTGCCGCAGGATTGACGGATAATCAGCTCGGTCTTGACCATAATATCGCGTGCGGGCATCTGGCTGCATTCGATTCGGTCTATCATTGTTCGCACGGATTCATGCGCGAGCGCCTCAGCGGGCTGGCGAATTGTCGTCAGCGGCACAGGCAGCAGTTTGTTGATCGGCAGGTCATCAAACCCGACGATTCGAACGTCTTGCGGGACCTTTAGTCCGTTGCGAAGAAAATACAGCATCATGTCCGCGGCAGTGGAATCATTCACACAGACAAACGCCTCTGTTTTTCCGGATTTCACCCGGTCCAGAATGTCTTGCCCTTCGGTACTGCTGCCTTCCAGGAGGCGTTTGCTGTCGAAGCTGTGGAGCTGATGGGGCTGGACATGAATGTCCTGTTCTTCCATGGCTGAACGATATCCGCGGATACGGTCATTGATGGATGTCGTAAGGGCGGGGCCGCAGATAAAATCAATTTTTTTGCATCCAAGCTTCAGCAGATGATTGGTTAGAACCAGAGATGATTGTTCGTTATTGATCCCGACGATGTCATACTTGCTGCGATGATAACTGTCGGTGATATCGCGGTCCAGCAGAACTACTGCTACTCCGGCCTTGTCAAAGGCGTTGGCGAGTTCTTCATTGATGAACATTTTATCCGAGACTTCCAGAGGGGTAAAAAAGACTCCGGCCACATGCGAATCAATCAGACGCTGGGCGATTTTCTTGGAATATTTAATATAATCCGTATCTTTATACTCCGGTATGTCGTTCAGGAGCAGTGAATAGCCTTGCTGGCTGGCTACTTTTAGTATTTCCGGGACCATCACGCCGAAAATAGTGGTCATGGTATCGGTATGGGGGCGTATCTGCCAGTGAACAAGAATGCCAAAGGTTTTATGTTCATTGACTGTGGTCTGTTTGACAAAAGTTCCCTGCCCCTGATGCCGGACAATCAGTCCTTTTTCCTGGATATCCCGCATGGCTCTGCTGATGGTCGGGCGAGAGGTCTTAAAGAATTCTGCAAGTTCATTCTCTGTAGGGAGTTTCTGGCCGGGTTTATAGACACCCTTGAGGATATCACTGCAAATCTTATCATAGATTGCTTTATGTTTGATTGAGCGTTCCGGTTGTTTGGAATCCATAGAGGGGGTGCTCCCACAGAAAGCACGTTTTGCGTACTTGCCATTAAAAAAGGTTCTTTTTTACTTTTCGATGCATTTGTAATCACTTTGTATATAACAATCTCGGTCTATTGTATCAATTCAACTGCTTTTATCAATTATAAGTATTAACATATTTTCGAAAATCCGGAATTGTTCTGCTCAGTTATCTGACCTTTTTGTTTTTATCCTCTGAAATAAATTTAAAAAAAGATACTTTGTCAATGGCAAAAAGCATCTTAAAGAGGTCTTGTAAGGCCTTCTAAAAAACATGGTTCTGCTTTATATAATCATTGTAAATAATTTATATATAGATATTTATAAAATATTCGATTCAGCTTGTGTCTGGTCGAGTGGAGATTTAATGAAAATACAAAGTATAATAAATAATACATTTTTATCTAATATTTGTATTAACATAATAAGATACACCAATTAGCAATAGACCTAGTGTGGAGGTTTATCGTGGTGGGATTCGTCAAAGACGGAATGGATTTTTTGAAGAGGTCTCTGGCTGGCCTTGCAGGACAGGGTGCTCGGCCTGATACACATATCTTTTCTGCTTGCATCATTGACGAGGACGGTGTCCGTATTGTCAATGAAGGTGGAACTGCCGGCGGCGGTCAGGCCCTTGGATGGGCCGGTAACGGCACATTGGCCGAATATCAGATAACCGTTCCTGCGGCCGCGGGATCTGATACGGCTGGTTCAGCCATACCCACAAGTCCTGATATGTCAATAAGTTAAAACGCAGCATCGCCGCCAGATTCGACAGGCTCC
>JAFGQP010000067.1 GCA_016935635.1 Sedimentisphaerales bacterium | reverse complement strand
TGTCAGTTTAACTGGATTTTAGTACTGAAAATGCTATACTCTGGTCTCAGAGAGAACGGATTATTAACCATTGTAGAGTAAGGAGAGCCGGAATTGAGTAAGGTTCTGATTATCGGCGCCGGCGGCGTCGGCAATGTCGTCGTCCAGAAATGCGCCCAACTGCCGGGGGTGTTTTCGGAAATTGTGCTGGCCAGCCGGACCGTCAAAAAATGTCAGGATATCGCCGCAAGCCTGAAACGGCCCATTACGGTCGAACAGGTCGATGCCGACGATGCCAAACAGGTCGCGGCCCTGGTTGGCAAACACAAGCCTCAACTGGTGGTCAATGTCGCCCTGCCGTATCAGGATCTGCCGATTATGGACGGCTGCCTGGAGGCGGGGGTCGATTACCTCGACACGGCCAATTACGAACCCAAAGACGTGGCCAAATTCGAATACAGCTACCAGTGGAACTATCATGACCGCTACAAAGACAAGGGCATCATGGCCCTGCTGGGCAGCGGCTTTGACCCCGGCGTGACCAATGTCTATTGTGCCTATGCGATGAAGCATTATTACGACGAAATCAACTATGTGGATATCGTCGATTGCAACGCCGGCGATCATGGCCATCCGTTTGCGACCAATTTCAACCCGGAAATCAACATCCGCGAAATCACCCAGAAGGGTCGGTACTGGGAAAACGGCCAATGGGTGGAAATCGACCCGATGAGCATCCACAGGGATATCAACTATCCCGAGGTCGGCCCCAAGGCGTCGTATCTGCTGTACCATGAAGAACTGGAATCGCTGGCCAAATATATCAAGGGACTCAAGCGGATTCGCTTCTGGATGACCTTCGGCGAGCAGTACCTGACGCACCTGCGTGTGCTGCAGAATGTCGGCATGACCCGCATCGACCCGGTGGACTACGAAGGGCACAAGATTGTCCCGCTGCAGTTCCTCAAGGCCGTCCTGCCCGACCCCGGCTCGCTGGGCGTCAATTATAAGGGCAAAACCTCCATCGGCGTGATTTTCGACGGTGTCAAAGACGGCCAGCGCAAGCAGATGATGATTTACAACGTCTGCGACCATGCCGAATGCTACAAGGAAGTCAGGGCCCAGGCCGTGTCGTATACGACCGGCGTGCCCGCGATGATCGGCGCCAAGATGATCCTCGAAGGCAAATGGAAGGGCAAGGGCGTCTTCAACATGGAGCAGTTTGACCCCGACCCGTTCATGGCCGACCTGAACCTCTACGGCCTGCCGTGGAAAATCATCGAAGGCAAGACGATTGATAATTGACAAATAGAGTCAAATGAAGGGATCCCTTATGGTCTCGATCATTGAAGACAACCAAAAAGAACTGGAAGCCCTGTGCCGCCGGTACCACGTCCGTCGGCTGGATGTATTTGGTTCCGCCGCCGTGGGGCAACTGCGGGATGACAGCGATATCGACTTTCTGGTTGAATTTGACGATGCCATAAGGGAAACCCGCTTTGATACGTTTTTTGGCCTTTTAAACGCCTTGCGGGAATTATTCGGCCGTCCCATTGACCTTGTGGAACCTGGCGGCTTGCGCAATCCCTACTTTATTAACGATGTTAACCGGACACGGAGGCCTGTCTATGTCGCGTCGTGAACCCGGCAAATATCTGTATGACATTCTCAATGGATGCGAATTTCTTCTGGAATTTACACGCGGCAAAACAGTGGAGGATTATAAGCGGGATCGTGCTTTTCGTTCGGCCCTTGAGCGGGAATTGCAGATTATCGGAGAGGCCATGCTGCAGCTGGATCACATCGCCCCGCAGATCGCTGATAAAATTTCCGACTATCGAAACATTATCGGATTCCGCCATGTTCTTGTCCACGGGTATGATAATCTCGATCCGATTACAGTGTGGAATGTCGTCGAAACTAAACTCTCCGTTCTTCATCGGCAGGTGAAAGTACTGTTGCCGTGATGCAATGGTGAAAAGTTATTGCTGCCAGAGGATGAACAGGGAGAATGGAGCTTTAAAAAGGTTTGATATGACGGGAAGAGGGCATGTATGCAATTCAACAAGGTTCGCTCTTATGTTGTGCCGCTGAAAGCGGATGAATTGTCAGACCGATTAGACGCAGCCATTAACCATGAATGCAAGGGAGAGTTCTATTTCTTTTTGCTGCAATATCATTTCCGTGCACATAAAAACTCCAATTATTTTACCCTGGCTCCCATGAGTCGAGGTATTGTGATTGAAGGGTTCTTAAAGGACAACAGTGAAAACGAATGCTGTGTTAATATCAGATTAATGCCTCCTGCATGGGTTGGATTTTTGTTTGTGTGGTTTCCTTTGCCTCTTTTATTGCTCTCGGGCCTGGGGGCCTATCACCTGTTTGCATTCTGTTTTGTTTTCGGCCATTTATTCCTTGGGCTCAATATGCTGACCGCTTCAACGCTGTTTAACAGCCTCGATCAGGTGTTTGCATCACTTGATGCGGTGTCTGTGCAAATTCAGGCCATGCCCAGGCCTTTTATTTGGAGAAAAATAGGTTTGTATATCCTGATTGCGATAGGTTATATTGTAGCCCTGTTTTTGATGGCTGTGATTTTTAAGTTGGCACAGTAATTGATGTTTCTATTTTGTTAGTGCATTATTTTTTTATTTCCCTCCCCCTCACCCCAAAACATTTCTTATCTTTTCCAATATGGGGATCTAAGGTAATGTGAG
>JAFGQP010000066.1 GCA_016935635.1 Sedimentisphaerales bacterium | reverse complement strand
CGGGCAGCGGGTCAAGATTTTTGTTAACGGACAAAAGATCGATGACTATGCTCTGACGTTCAATCTTCAGAATGAGCAGCCCTTTGTGGTGGGAGTCTGGGCGCGCACCGGATACGGTCCGGGCATCTCTCCGGTCTTTACAGGCTGGGTCGATGAAGTTCGTGTGTTCAACTATGCCCTGTCTCCGTCTGCTGTGGCGGATTTGTATGTCAGTCTTGCCGGCGGCAGTGTTTGTGCCGAGATACCGACGTATGATTTCACAGAAGATTGCGTCGTGAACCTGGAAGACTTTGCAATCTTCGCCGCGGCCTGGATGAACAGCTCCCTGGTGACACCGTGATGCACGACAAAGGTATATGAGATGATGACGATAAACAATATCAGTTGAACGGAGGACTTTACAATGAAGAAGTTATTGATCGTTCTTTTGATTGCATGGATAGCCGGACTTGTTCCGACATGGGCACAAAGCCCTGTGCGTGTCCAGGTCTGGAATGAGGCATTAGGCCCGGGCCAGGGAGATGCCTATTATTTGGGATTACGAAATCCAGTCCAAACTTTTTATCTGGATGATATTGGCTTGGGAACCCGCGAAGATACGGATACCTTCACGGTGCGAGAAACGGCTTTTATTTATATTAAAAAGGCCGGAACATACACCTTTTCAACCACCTCGGATGACGGCAGTATGCTCTGGATTGGAGACTGGTGGGAACCTCTTGGTGAAACCCTCGATCCGGATTTGCTGTTTGTCAAAGAGGGATTTCTCAACAGTATGACGCTGACGCGGGTGGTCATGAATGATGCCTGGCAGGGGGATACAACCATCAGCGGCACCATTGATTTGCAGGCGGGCGTCTATGGCCTGATGGTCTGTATGTATGAAGGCACCGGCGGAGAAACCCTCAGAGCGTCCTATTCGGGGCCGGACACAAACGGCTGGACCATGCGAATGGCCGCTAATATGGCGTTTGACCTGGCGATTCCCTCGAATAATCTGGTCAACTATGAAATCTGGAATCTGTCGACAGTCGATCCCAAAGGTCTCCTGGCACCGCCCTATAATAACAATACGGTGCTTCCCGACATTTCCCTGGTACGCTCTACCGAAGGGGTTGCTGACTTTTTCGGAATGACCAGCAGCTTTAACGTATCATTCCTTCTGGGACGGGATTTCTTTTTGGCGTATGAAATGGGAATTTATCCGGCTTCGGAGGCTCTGGCTCTCGGCCTGGGTGTCAGTTCCGATGACGGCAGTCTGCTGTGGGTAGGCAACTGGTGGGAACCAGGGGCCCCATTGACCCTGATTGCAGATAACCAGGGGCTCCACGGGATGCAATATCGTGGCGGCCAGATTGATGTCGAAGCGGGACTGGTCGGTATTGTTGCCATGCAGTATGAACAAGACGGCGATGAAGGTCTTGAAGTATCCTATTGGACACCGGAGATTTCGCGCACTGTCTTAAAAGAAGGGCTTCTGGTAGCTCCGTATGCTGCCAGTCTGCCCTATCCAGCCAATGGTCAGGCTGATGTGCCGCTGGAGGCAACATTGACCTGGACGGCTCCGGCGCTGAACCCGTCGGCTCAAATGAAAGCCTATTTTGGACCGTATGCAGGGACTTTGACGGAACAACCGATTACCGGAACCAGCTTTAAGCCTGCATTGGAAATGGACAAAGCCTACCAATGGCGCATTGATGTGATAGAACCCAATGACCTGCCTGGTGGAGTTCCAACCGTCCGCACCGGAGCGATCTGGGCTTTCAGTACCATAACATCAGATATTATCATTGTCCAGCAGCCGGCAGATGCTATTGTGCCTCCAGGTACTGCCGGACAGCTTACGGTGGTAGCCGAAAGCACCTTGCCGCTGCAGTATAGCTGGAAAAAGGATGGCCAGTATATCGGCGTTACCGGCAGTGTCCTATCGACACCCGGCCTTCAGCCCGCCGACAACGGTCTGTATTCCTGTGAGATTACCAACGGCGTTAAAACCGTGGAAACCCGGGCCGCACGTGTTGCCGTCAAACAATTGATGGCTTACTATCCACTGAACGGCGATCTTGATGACCATGCCAACGAACTGGATCCGGTCGCACTCGGCGATAAAGACGGCGCCTATGTGGTCAACGATCCCAATACCCTGGATGGTGTGACACCGGATATGACCGTCCAGTATATTACCGGCAAAAGCGGGCTGGGACAGGCGGTGCTGTTCAATGGTATCGATCAGTTCGTATCTCTTGGAACATGGGACCCCTCAAACGTGACCAATCAGTTGACAGTTGCTCTGTGGGCCCGCTGGAATGGCCATGTGGATAACCTCTGGCAGGGTCTGATTGGTAAACGCAATTCGTGGAGCGGTACCAATATGCGGTGGCAGATCGAACTGGATCTGGGGACATCGGACTTGCTCCGGAATCTGCGTGCCGCTGACCAGCCGGATTCATGGCAGGGTCCCCGGATTCCCGAGGCAACCACGCTGGTTTCACGAGGCGGCTATGTCGAGTTCAGTTCTGAAAACCCCAGCACCAGCTACAATGAGCGTGCCTACCGTGCTTTTGATGGGGCCACCGGCAGCAAATGGCTGGCCTTCCAGAATACCGGGTGGCTGACCTATATTTTCCCGGAAGATCGGGCCTATGTGATCACCTCATATCAAATCACCTCGGCCAATGATGCCCAAGAACGTGACCCGGACAACTGGACACTGGAAGGTTCCAATGACGGCCTGACATGGGCGGTCATTGATACCCAGACCGCCAAGGCCACTTCCTGGACGGCGCGAAATCAGACGGTAACCTTCAATCTGCCCGCAAACACCACTGCGTACAAGATGATCAAACTGAATGTCTCGAAGATTCGTACACCTTCGGTCAATATCATTCAGATTGCCGAAGTGGCACTGTTTGCCGATACGGCCCTGAGTGCTGATGAAACCTGGGTTCATATTGCATCGACCTTTGATGGAACCAATGCAACCCTGTTTCTCAATGGTCGGGCGGTGATTACCAAGCCGTTTACCCTGGGACCCAAGACAGATGCCCAATTGCTTTTTGGTGCCGACGAACTCAACCCAACCGGCGGCTCGGCTGTCAGCAGCAAACCCTGGGGCGGCAATTTCTTCAACGGGGCACTGGATGACATTCGCCTGTATAATTATGGCTTGACTGCTACTGAAGTTTTAGCCCTGTATAAACAGACTGTACCGGGCGGTGCCGTGTGTCTGCCGGGCACACAGCCTGAGCATGATTACAATCAGGATTGTACCGTGGATGTTGACGACCTGGTTATCTTCCTGACGGATTGGTTGACTGACAATTCAGCAGGTTTGTAACAGGCTTTTTTGATGTAACGCCTGAAACGGTCAAAACAACACAAAACTGGGGCCTGTGCTGTCAATCAGCGCAGGCCTCTTTTTTTGACTTGTAAACCCTAGTTTGTTTCCATTAGACGGATTCCGCCAGGCCGCAGAAGGCTCATGCGACAAGGGTCAGACCTTCAACCATAGCTTTCATTACACGCTGTTTAGAATCCGTGTTGTCTGTTTTGTGAACGAGATGATCGTAATGCAAACAGGCTTTAAACTCTGTCAATCGGAAAGTGAGACATCGCCGGCATTACATACCAATATCACATCCCCCGGCAGATTGGCTACTTCCCGCATCGACGCAATCAGTGTACAAGCTTTGGTATTGTCAATGGGTTCGATGCCTGCGAATAACACTGCGGATGGCTGCATTGCATATCGGATCGCCTCCAGAGGAGCTTCAGTCGGCAGCAAAACAATTTCAGCGCTGATACGCGCAGTAGCCAGGATGTATTCCATTTCAGCTTTTAATTGGTGAATATCAGCCCGTGCAGGAACGGTTCGCAGGACCCGCAATGGACAGTCTCGCCACTGCCGATTCTCTTTCAAAAGAAATCCGAACAGCAGCATAATTGGGCCGTTCACGGAATCATTCCACCAGATATTAATGGCTCCGGTCTGAGGATTCCATTTCTCCTGCACCTGCTGACATCGTACAATCAGCACATTTCGCTTCATTTTCTGCGACAAAGCCAATATCATGGAAGCGATATCCGACTTTGATGTATCCTCACTCCAGCCCAATAAAACTGTGTTGGGACGCAATCCGCCAATGCCGTGGCACTGAATCAAAGCCTTCAGCCCATCGGCAAAATTATCATCAGCAACCACAGCGGGAAATGCATCCAGCCCTTCCCTGGCAATGAATTTACGAAGCATCTTTTCGGCTTCAATCTGTCGATTGATGCGGTCTTCCAGTTGTCCGCTGATAATCTGACCCAGCGACACTACGCCTCGTTCAGCCGAAAGCAAACAGGCATAACTGACCAGATGTAGACGATTCTTGGGATTTCCACTCAAGGCCAGAATGGAGGGTCTCCAGTTTTTTGGATGAAAGCGTTCTTTTTCAAGACGCAGAAGGGCTTTTCGTGCACGTTGAAATGCCAGACCGCTGGTAACATCTCCCCATTGAACAACAATTTCAGCTCGCTCGATCAAAAGATACATACCTGCTGCCAGCAGTATCGCAACAATGGCCCAGAACATATTGACCAGAAACATGACAGCCAGACAGCTTGAAGCTCCAATCAATGCAATTGACCAGTGGTTGAACTTGAAGGTTGGACGAAAGCTGGGATTCCGTGTGATGCTTTCATAGAAACAGGCCAGATTGAGGGTGCCGTAGGTCAACAGGAAAAACATGGTGATAATCGGAGCTATTGTGTCGAGTTCTCCAGCCATAATCCCAGCCTGAGCAATCAGAAAAGTGACGACAATCGCTCGTCTGGGCTCATTGGAAGCACCACTGCCGCGCCCGAACCATCGAAGCCATTTGAATACGTTATCCTGCGCAAAGGCCTGAAGAATGCGAGGTGCCCCCATCAGGCTGCCCAGGGCAGAGGATAGTGTGGCACAGATCACTCCTGCGAAAATCAGCATCCCCGACCAGGCTGTTTCTTTCATCACAAAACCTTCGCCAATCAGCGTGGAACGCGGGTTACTGGCTGCCAGCAATACAGCAACTGCTGCATAAATCAATCCCGTAAATCCAACCGCGGCCAGGGTTCCTCTGGGGATTGAGCGGCTGGGATTTTTCAGATCGCCTGACATATTAACCCCAGCCATAATACCGGTCACCGCCGGAAAAAACAGTGCAAAAATAAAAGGCAGTGAATACTGGTCTGTCCAGGCAGGGGCAAAATTAGCCTGGAGCAGTTCTGCCGAGGCCTGGTTCCAGGCGCCCATACAAAATGATGCGATGGAAACTAACAGGATGGCTAAAATTCCATATTGAATACGAATTGTCCAACTCGCACCGATATAGACACAGATAAATACAGCTAAATTAGTCAGCGTGGCTGTCATACGAAACGACAAGGGGATGTCCGGGAAGGCTGAAAAAACAGCTTCCGTAAAACCAATTACATACAGAGTAACGGCGACGGCCTGTGCAACATAAAAAAAGATCGCGATAACACCACCGAATTCCACACCAAGACTTCGACTGATCAGGTAATATGCACCGCCGCCTTTAACTCGCATATTGGTTGCTATCGACGAAAGCGACAAAGCCGTCGTAATTGTAACCACTTTGGATGCCAGGAGAATCAAAAGACAGCCTCCGAGACCGGCATATCCGACAACGGTGGAAAAACGCAAAAACATAATGACACCCAGGATGGTCAGAACACTGGGAGTAAATACGCCTCCAAATGTGCCAAACTTTGTTGCCTTGATTTCGGAATGCTCTTTATTTTCGTATTTCATGGTCTTTCTATCGCACTTATTCAGGTCAGTACAAATCGACTCAGGCTATTGTAATCAGATTGACGTATTTTTCAATTATCTTCTGATATTTTAGAACTGTTTGGGGGATATATACGAGTCCTGAATAAAAAGCTGTACGTGGCACAACCACGGTCTGTTTCGGTGTGTTATATGGCCACCCTTATGTTAGAATGTGCCTGTAAAGTAGAATTCTGGAGCAATTTCGAGGGTAAAAGGGCATGGTCAATATTCCACCTGTTTGCCGGCCAATTCCTATCAACGCTGTTTTTCATGTAATTTTGGCTTTATTTTAAGCAACAGCGTATTATAATAAGCACAAGCAAATCGAATAGAATAGTACAAACAAATAGAACCTGGCCTAGAATCAGCCAGTAAGTCACTATTTTATTGCGAATACCCCGCAATAGTTATGGCCCAATGAAAGGAAACGATTATGACTTGCAAACGGCTACTGTTAGTTGGAATGCTGGGATTGATTTGGCAAAGTTCCGGATTCGGTCAGGATACAATTGTCCAGTTTAATGAGGCCCAGTTCCGTGACCGTGTTTTTGCCTGCTGGCTGGGCAAGAATATCGGCGGCACATTGGGCATGCCGTTTGAGGGGGATCCAGCAGCACGCAACATCAGCTTTTATACCCACCTTAAACCTGGTGAACCGGCGGCCAACGACGACCTGGACCTGCAATTGCTCTGGCTGAAGGCTCTGGAAGAAAACAATGGCCGGGTGGATGCACGCATTCTGGGCGAATACTGGCTCAAATTTATACCCGTCAACTGGAATGAGTATGGTGTCGGAAAACGGAACATGAAGCTGGGAATCCTGCCGCCAGTATCAGGTGCTTTCGATAATGAACGCTGGAAACACAGCAACGGAGCCTGGATTCGAACAGAAATCTGGGCCTGTCTGGCACCCGGTTGTCCCGGCCTGGCGGCTCGTATGGCGCGGGAGGACGCCTGTGTTGACCATGGTCAGGCTGAAGGCACTATGGCAGCAATATTTGTCGCTGCGATAGAAAGTGCCGCATTTGTTGAGTCTGACCGGGATAAGCTGATTGCTATTGGCCTGTCGATGATTCCGGAGGACTGCCAGGTGGCCCTTGCCGTCAAGGCTGCCCAGGAGGCCTACCGTAGCCAAAAAGACTGGAAGACTGCCCGTGCCGACATCATTAAAACCACCGAATCGACCGGCTGGTTTCAGGCGCCTCGCAATATCGGTTATGTTGTTCTGGGCTGGCTCTATGGAGAAGGCGATTTCGGGAAAAGCATCTGTATGGCGGTCAATTGCGGCGATGACACTGATTGCACCGGTGCAACACTGGGTTCGATTCTGGGCATCATTGGCGGCAGCAAAGGAATTCCTGCCCGCTGGAAGGATCCGATTGGCCTTGCTATCAGAAACTGTGCAATCAGTGGTTTTGAGGCGCCCGCTGATATCAATATTCTGACTGATCGCACCGTAGCCATGGCCCGCAAAGTGATGGCCCTCAACAAGCTGCCGGTTGGACTAACTCCTGGTCCCGCCAATCTGAGCCGTGCCGGTGAATTGACACTGATTGATACCCAGGTTGCCCGCCAGCTGTGGGCACTTTCCCCATGGAAGGTTGTCTGGATGGATCCGTCTGTGCGGGTAATCCTCGATTATCAAAAGGAACCGTATATCACAGCAAACCAGCCGCGCCAGGTTCAAATTACGATGAACTCAGTGACGGATACACCGAAAACAGTTACTGTCAGACTGGAAGGAATGCCGGCAGGCTGGAAAGTCAGCAATCTGCCCGAAAAAGCAGTTACGCTTGAGCCTGAAGGCAGTTCAATCAAAATCAATCTGGACTTTTTATCTGCTGAGCCTGATCCGGGTTATAATCAGATGATGCTGCTAATAAACGTGGATCAGCGGCGAATTCGGGTTCCCCTGACGCTGGTGTGCAAAGATACCCCGGGGCCGGATGATCTGGCGCTGGCTGCCAATGGTGCTCTGGCTCGTTCCGATGGCGAACTGGATCGCGAGCCCGGCTGCACCCCCAGGGCCATTGATGGAATTATTGCCACTGCCGAAGATTTTTCCAACCGCTGGCATTCGTCTCTGGATACTCCCCATCCGCACTGGATTGAGGTCAAGCTGCCTGAGCCTGAAACCGTTGGCCGAATGATTATTCGTTTTGCCGACCCGCAGGGATATCCCACCCGGTTTGAAGCACAGGCCCGATTAGCCGACGGCACCACCAAGACGTTATTTTCTGTCAATAACAACGAAAACAGCCAGGTATATCGAGCATCCTTTAAGCCGGTTCAAATTGATACAGTACGGCTGATTATTCACAGCTCTGCCAATCCAGCCTATCCGAATGCTTCACAGATCAGTGAACTGGAGCTCTATTCGCCCAAACCCTGATAACAAAACGATTATGAAGAGTGGGGATATTATCTATGACTTGAGTACCACTTGCGGATGATAGCCTCGGCGGGCTTGCCATAGATGCAGAATCCGATGTCGGTTTGGGCCTTTTCTGGACTGTACAAATGTGCGGGCCATTCCCACCATGCAAAACCGGCAAACCAGGGCTCGTTCCAGAAGGTTTCGATGGCCGCCTGGTAGTAGCGGGCCTGTTCGTCAGCATCATGGACCATGTTGGGGTCCTGATGTGTCCAGGGGGCGGCGGAACAGCCTTTACCATTGCAGACGCCCAATTCGACAAAAAGAACAGGACGGTCGAATTGTTTGCTGAGTTTTTTAAGACGCTGCCGGATGGGTTTCCATCGTTTCAGAAAAGCCGGCAATGTGGTATCCGACGCCGGCACATTACGGAGACCTGCGTCTAATGCTGCCCCGGCATTATCGGTGCCAACGGGAAAATAGGCACTAAGACTGATGATATCAACAGCGTCAAACCAGGGAATAGATTCTTCACGGCCATGATTGGCGTTATAGGTGAGCGGGCCGCCATATACCTGGCGGATTTCAGAAATCAGAGAACGCCAGCGAATTTCAAACGGCTCAGTGGATTCCATCTCACAGCCCAGACAGAACATCTCGCAGTCGGTTTGTTCAGCAATTTTTGCATAATGCAGCAGGAACAGCCGGAAGTCCGACCACCACATATCCCAGCGGGCCAAATCAAGGGTGCCGTCGGGATTGTTAAACTTGATCCAGGCTCGCCAGGTCGTGTCGCGGACGTTGATAACAGGTTTCAGAATAACCTTTAGATTGTTATCTCGGGCAAGCTGGATAGCCCGGCAGACTTCATCGTCCGTAACCATGCGGTTATTCGCCTGCGAAAAGAAAAAAAAAGGCAGATCAAAGGTTTCCATTTCCGTGCTAAAGGATATACAGACCCATTTGGCGCCGGTGGCGGCGAGTTTTTTCATTGAGTCGGCAGGGGCGTCGCCGGTGTATTGGCCCCGCGTGCCAGACCAGCCCCAACTAAAGCCCTTGACGAATCCTGATGGATTTGAGGTGTGGCTGTAGGCAGTCTTTGCTGTCCCGTATTGGATTTCCACTCGAGATAGCTGTGCAGGACCGGTAAATTCAATTTTGAGATATTTAAAATTTTGCTGCGGGGAAACTGCCCCTTGGTACAGGACAGGCATCCAGTAGCCGTAGCTGTCTTTATCGCCAAAATAATTGCGGGTCTCGAACTGCAATTCAGAGAAACGTCGGCCGTTTGATGAGGCAAAGATTTTAAAATCACTGACAGTGCTTTCAAAGAATGCATAGACCCTGAAAGAGCAAATAGCCTCATCGGCAGCATAAACAATCGACGACCCTTTTTCGCCTTTCAGACGATGGGCATCCTCTTTGAATTGGCGGGCCTGTGTGGCTTCAAGGCTCAGGGGGCCTTGCTGGCGATGAATATGGGTCATATCTGCCAGTTCGTCGATAAGGACATGATGAACAGCATAGACTGGGCCCACGACATTTGAAGGGACGGAGATGCCGGCAGAATTCTGTGCTTTGACACGGTAATAATAGCGTTTACCAAGTTGGGCCCCAGGGTCGGCAAAGAGCGGCCTATACTGGACCGCCGCGTCACAGATATCCCGGCCGATAACTGACCATGGGCCGGCAGCGGTTTCGGAACGTTCAACAATATAACAGGTCGCGCCGGCGCTGCCTTGCCAGGAAATCTGAGAATTATCCGTAAAATCCAGCAGGCGGGGGGCGGCAGGGATATCCAGCGGAGGGACAGGCAGTTCGCGAATTTGAAAGGCCGCCTGACGCATCATTGACAGGGCGGCGGTTTCATCGTAATCACTGCCTGATGCAAAGCCCGGCCAGTGGTAGGCCTTGAACAAATCACCGCCGTACGGCTCGCTATGCCAGTAAAAACCGCCGGCATGACTGCGAAAACGCAGGGACCAGAGCAGGGCTCCCGTGATATTATGCTGCAGCACAGCATCGAGGACGGCCTTGACATCGGGAGTGGGGATAAACCCAAACTCACCGACGAAATAAGGCTTTTTGCCCTTGCTTTTCCGTACACTGTCAGCGATCTGGGCGATTGTCTGCTTCGGATCTTTATCATAGTGATGCGTGGTGACCAGATCGATATTGGCATCTGTTATGGAACTGTCCCGCAAAACAGTGGTGTGGAAACCGTCAAGGACGAGATGATTGCTGTCGATGCTTTTAATAAAGGCGGCGGCTTTGGCTGTCCAGTCGGCTGGACTTTCCAGTTCGTTGCCGGTTTCCCAGGCGAGAATGGCCTTGTCATTTTTATATTTTACACCGGTGATGGTGTTGGTGCGGTTAATAACGTAGCTGACGATTTGCTTGTAATCTTCGAATAATTGCGGGTCAGTCCAGAAGTCGGTGGTCTTTTTGCCGCGAAAGGCAGCCAGTGCCGGGACACCTCCCCACCATTTCCAGTTATCGATAAAAGGAAAAATGATGCGAATGCCTTTTTGATTGGCGATGGCCAGTACCTGATCCAGTGACTTGAAGGCTTCTTCATTGAACTGGCCGGGGGCGAGGATGTGGCGGGGGATATCGGGCTTGTCAGATTCGCTGCGAATCGAGAGCGTATAAGTCCGCACCACCTGACCGCCCATCTGACGGATGGCTTCGAGAGCATCGGTGATTTCAAATTCGTCGGGAAGACTCCATGCATTGGTTTGCGAAAACGCCATCTGATCTTCAATGTAATGCAGGTTGGGGATGTTGAAAGAGATAAAGCGAAGGGGGCCGTTTTCATCGATGAGCTGATCGTCTTGAACCTTGACAAATGTGGTAAATACAGACTCAGCAGGGTTGGATTGGGTTGGAGCCGCAAGCTGAGGTGCTGGTACCGTAATGATTTCAATACGATCCCAGTAGGCGGCCTCCCATGCCCAATTGTTAGGCTGGTTGACTAATTCGAGCTTGACTTTGCGGCCAGCGAAGGCGGACAGATCCACGATGATATCGGTATATCGATCGGGGGCACTGTCGGTGTTAATGTCTTTTTTAAGGAGGGTTTTATCGTCGGCATTTACCAATAGTGTCCAGTCACCGTTGGGGTGCCGTCCGACGGTCAACTGCAGAGTGGTAGTGCCGTCTTTTGGGATTTCCACTTCTTGGGTCAGTGAGCAGCCGGTGTTGGAATCGAGGGGGTGAGTGACCAGAACGCTTGTACGGCCGTCGAAGGTTTCATAATAGCCAGGCGACATATCTGGTCCGCATTTACGAATCCTCCAGCCTTTGGCTGCGGGACCGCTGGAGATTTGGATTCCCTGTTGAATATGCTCAATTTCCTGCGAAGTATAACGGGTATTTGCAATCGAGCCAGGGGCAAAGCATTGCTCCTGGCGATTGGGCCGTGGAGACAGGGCGGGGATTACCAAGACTTCGTTGCCATCGCTGTCTTTTTCGATTGAACCGCCGTTGCGCTGAACGGCTTGCCGAGCCAGCTTCTGGCTTACATCGAAGAGGTCGGGCAGATTGTAGGGAGTGTGGATAAATTTTTGCTTTGTGTCAAAAGCCTTGTAGACGGCGGGTAATTTCTCCAGACCGATGGTCGTAAACAGGATACCCGCGGCGTTGGAGGGATTGCAATCGGAGTCCTGGCCGCACTGCATGGATATCGCAATAGTCTTTTCGATATTCTTCTGGCCATACAGAAGCCCCATAACGATATAGGCACCGTTGATTTTGGCGTCAATGTTGAATTTGCCTTTATCGCAGCTAAACAGGCGGTATTTCGGATTAAGCTGGTATTTTCCAAGGATTAATTTCCATGTTTTGGTCCAGTCGTCTGGATATTGGCTGTGCCAGGCAAGGACATCGCGGATCGTCTCGGCGTATTGGCTTTGTGCAGGGATATATCTGAGTGCTTCGGTAACGATGCGTTCCGGATCGGTTTCAGTGAAGGCAATGCTGTACATGGCTGCGACATACTGGCCGCCATAAAGGCCGTCGCCGTAGTTCATAATACGGCCAAAGATATTGCCCAGATCCACGGCCTGATTGGGCAGGGCGGGACTGATAAGGCCTGCAAAGTCGGCTTCGATCTGGTAATCAATATCATCGGCATGGGCATTGAACTTCGGATGGCCGGAGTCCGGCGGGGCAATGCCTTTTCGGAGATTATTTCGGCCCGCTTCATTGGCATGCCAGAGCGGATAAAGGCTGTTGGCAAAGTCAAGTCCTGCCTGGTGGGGCGTAACATCGAGACCGTAATCCTGAAGTGATTTCAGAAAGGTCATCTCGACATACAGGTCATCCTGCCCGAAGGCAGTGTTGATCATCTCGGGTTTCCATTGGGGTATTTCACTTTCAGGCATAATTTGAGCCAGAAACTTGAATTCCACCGGCGCACCCCAGGCAACACCAACCATCTGTCCCAACCATCCGGCGATCATTTTGTCACGATAGACATTCATGGTAAGCCGCACAGTTTGTTTGGGATCAGCGTCTGCAGGAGGCAGGGATGATGTGTCGCAATCCTCTACGCCGTCGGCCCAAATCATAGGAGCCAGGAACACGCCGCCCTGTCCCCAGCCGCAGTGGCTGACAAACCAGCGGCCGTCCCTGTCGCGGATGAATTCAGCAGCGTGGGAATTAATCCGGCCGACTTCCTGCTCAATCGTCCAGTGGAATGGGTCCTGGCCGCGATAGACACAGGTGCCGCGATAGCCGTCCCGGGGGCCGATGGACAGATAATAATAGCTGCCGCGCTGAACGACAAAAGGAGATTCGGTCGGACCGCCCCAGGTGCCGACTTCGGGATCGGTAAAGACGGTTTTTTTATTTCCCCAGTGAATGAGATCGTCGCTTTCGATGGTACAGACGACGTGGTTGCCGCCTTTCGGATCACTGGTGGCGGTGTAGTACATCACCCATTTGTCTTTGATACGCAGTATGAAGGGGTCACGGGCGTCGAAACCGTCGATTATCATGGGATTGGCCGGGTGGCGCTGCCAGGTGTAGAGGTCTTTGGAGGTTGCCAGCTTAAGCTGGTATTCCTGCGAGGTTCTGCCGCCGGCACAATAGTACATATAGTACAGGCCCTCGTGTTCGACAACATAGGGAGCCCAAAGGTGGGCTTCGCCGCCGGCCGAGTCGGTGGACAGAGCAAAAGGCTGCCTGACCCAGCCGTCCGGATTGTACAATTCTGGAGATACGGCATGGGCAAAATTATCTTCTTCGGCGGGTTTTGCCGGTTCCTGCCGTGTGATGCCGAACAGGTGCCATTTGCCATCGGGACCCTGAATAAAACAATGGTCGTTAATATACCAGGGTTCTTTTTCGCCGACAGAGGGGTCATAAATACGGACAAACTCGCCGACTGAGAACAAGGGCTCTGGTTTTGGGGCGGATTGCTGATTCGCGGCAAAGGCTGCCCCAATATTGATGGTCAACAACAGCAGAGAAAGGTGATATGATTTCATGCTTGATACCCTTTATCGTTTCTTGAGATTCAGATAATCCATTCCGAACATATATCGCTGATAGGCATTCGGATTGCTTCCGACAATTTCCACAGTTAAAACATTCCGTCCTTTTTTAAGTGCATGCACGCCAAGGTCGATCTCATCAGTTGCTGTAACTGCATCCTTATTGAACAGGTCGATGGGGTCGCTGATTCTTTTTCCGTCCAGCGAGAATTGTACAATTCCGTAATCAATGGCCTTGGTCAGCCGGGTCTGAATACGCCAGTTACCTTCTTCGGGAGCTTCCATAGCCAGAAGGAGCTTGTCGCCGATTTTAGTCGGTGTCCACCAGAGCTGGTCGCTATTAATCCACTTGGCTGCACTGAAACCGCCCATTCCCTGTGCTTCAATCTGACCGGCGGGTTTTTCAAGGACGATGATTCCGGCGATATCGAGGGGGTAGGTCAGTTGGGTGTAATAGCCCAGACGCTGGGATACATCGACGGACATATAGGGATCTTTGCCGCTGCTGTCGAGGTACCAGTAAGCTACACAGGAGTATTGAGTGGGACGTGTGTCGGCCCAGTATTTTTCGATATATCCTTCGAATGCAGTCTGGAATGGGACATTATCCACAATATGCCAGCGGTTGACGGAGATGTGCCCTTTATTGCCTTCGCTGATGGTTTGATTGTGATAGGGGGCCCCAAACAAGGCCGGATCGCTCCATGCGTAGCCAAAATAATCTTCTGAACCGGTGCCGTAACTGGAGGGAAATTTCTCATCATCGACGAAAAACTTTTCATCGCCTTCACCCCACCATCCGCCGCGAGGATTCCAGATATGGAGTACGACGCCGACAAAACGGCCCTTGCCCTGCGTGGTCAGCATCGTCCAGTCAATCCAGCGTTCAGGTTCTCTGGGCAGGAAGATGTTGCGGTGCCACTTGGCATGGAAGCGGGCGTACTGTTCGGCCGGTTTTTCCAGGGCAATATGGGCTGCCTCCAGTTCAAGTTTGCGGGCTTCGGTCCCTTCATTGATGATGGCGATGACGACCTGCTTGCCGAACGGCATGAACCAGTTGCTGTAGAAGCAGTCTTTGGTTATTCCCAGCGGCAGGGATTGATAATGATTAATGCCGGGCGCAGTGCCGAAGAAGTCGCCGACAGGGCACCAGACAGCGGGGGAATCCTGATTGTCCCAGGTGATGTTCAGTGTCAGTTGACGGGTCAGCTCGCGCTGCTGTTCCACATCATCGGGAATACCTACCAGACGGAGCTTCAGAGAGGTAATAGCACGGGCGCCATCAACCGTAATGAATTGCGATGTTTTACCGGGTTCGATGGTCAGAATCTTCTTTTCATGAACCGCATTGGGGTATTGGGATGCTGCAAAATCGGGGCCGCGATTTGCCAGCATTTGATCCGCTTTATCCAGCGCAGCGGATTCTTCGGCGGACAGATTCATCCTGAACGTCGGCACCACGGTGTCTTTGGAGTAGAGTGTATAGGTAAACTGATGGAATTCACCGTAGTTTTTGTCCGCGACAATTCTGCAGGATTTCCGGAATGGAATGGGGATAAAGTTGTTTTTTCCGCTGGCAGCGATATAAACCAGAGACGGACGATTGAACGGCG
>JAFGQP010000337.1 GCA_016935635.1 Sedimentisphaerales bacterium | reverse complement strand
CTCCCGCATTTAACCGGACGGTTACATTGCGCGATGTCTGGTCAAAAATCTCACAAAACTCACAGGGCCGGCGATAAAAACAAATCCTTTAATTTGTCCTTTTAATAAAAACGGGCAGCGTTTTTGATGAATCTGACAGTTATGCAGGGTATTCAGTCGTACCTCCCGCACAATGTGCGTCTAAGGTATTGACTGCACCAACAAAGCGTTAGACTATGTTGCTAAGAGAATTGATAATCATCAGGAGAAAGGAACTAACGAAAGGGTTTATAATTTTATAGATGTCCCCTGTTCCCCTTCCCCAGAAATACTTTTTACATACGAGGACATCTTTATGAGCAAAGGTCAGTGTTGAATTTTGCTCTGAACAAATTCAGCGATCGACTGGGTCGCCTCTTTATCAGTCAAAATCAAAAGTAAACCCTTTGTGATATTGAATGAATGCACTTCACCAGAACTGGTTCGCACCACCAACCGTCTTCCCAGACCCCATTTATCCACATTGACCTCGGCGATGTCATTGAAAGGCACTGCAAGATCAGGGGATGTCTTAGGAATGTTGGCGAATTGTGCCTTGGGAACATCGACAACAAACTGTAAATCCTTGTCAGTCAACAATAATTGACCCCGGGATCCTATCATTTCAGTAGACCCGCGTGGTTTGAAGCCATCAATGCCATTTAGCCAATAAGCGGACTTTTTTATTTTGATTGCCCAGTTCTCGTTTGTCGTTGCAGCAGGCAGCATTTCATTTGGATCCGCCGACGAAAGCCATTGAGAAGAAGTTTTCAACCTTTGCAGCAGACCATGTGCGTCAAACTCCGCCACAAGATAAAGATCCTTCATAATAGCACCGGCGGCACCGGTATAGCCAGCACCACCTACAAAATAAATCCCACGTATCTTCTCAGAACGATAAACCAACATCAACTCATCCGGTGAAACGGCATCCGGCTCACCTAGCACTAAAATAATATCTGCTCGAGTGGTTTTGCCTAAATCGAACTGAAACGGCGTCTCCTTCTTGATGTTGTCACGGGCATTGCCTGAATCGAATGACGGCGTCGGAATAACAATGCAACTGGAAACACAAACTATGAGTACGACAGGAAGACTCATTAATAAGAGGCGATTCCTTGGTACATTTGCTCTATTGTTCACAATGCTGGAGATGTTCGCTTTCATTCAATTCACCTCCACCAGAGAGTGTTTAAGAAGCACCCCATACTCATCGAACATCAATACGAGACTGTATTTAGCCTGCCTCCATGTTGACCAGTTGGCATTAGTGGGAACCTCGCGTTCAACGAGGTAATAACAGTTATTTTTAGATTCGAAGCCGAGCCTATAGGTGAGTATTTTATCTTTCTCGAATCGGCCTGATGGTTGGCCTAATGTCATCACAACATCTGCCCTAGTAGTCTTACCATCAATAAGGAAGTTTAACAGATCCGAACTTCCCTTCTGTGGCACTGTCAGGGATCCTGTCGTTGCGCAACCAACGAGCGTGAAAATAACCATTAATACAAGAAAAACTCTTGCATTAATAATCTCTACGGTTTTGAACTCACACCTACCATCAAACATTGGACCTTTAATTATTCTGACAATTTTTTTCATCTTAGTTGTCAAAAATGAAGATTACCTGACATAATCTTCACTGCAATTTATAAATCGGGCTGTCTTTCCCGAAGTTGATAATGAGCGGCGTCTGTTCGTGGCCGATCTGTTTGGAGATGTTCGTGGTCGTTTTCCTTGAATATTCACCCAAGTCAACTACTGTTACCTTCCCATCTTTGTTCTTGTCGGCCTCTTTATTGTTGTTCAATCCATCCAGTAATGCATGAGTGAATAGTCCGTTGCCTTTATAACCATCCATCGCTGCCTGCTTGTCGCTTGCCGACGCATAAATATGGAGCCCCATCTTTCTGGCAAGCACCGACATCCGGGCGTCGTAGAGACCGCTGACGATGGTGTCCACGCCCCCTGCATGGCAGGTGTCGAAGATGAAGAGCTGGGAAAGGGACTTTATCTGCTTGGATATCTCCACGATCTCGTTGGAGCTGATGACGTTCTTATCACTCACCTGACCGTTGAAGTCATGGGTAAGCATGTAATACTGGTTCTGTAACAGCACACCGTGACCGGCCACCGAGAGAATAAAGCTGTCACCCGGCTTTATGAGCCGTGCCAGTTCGTCGATCTTCCTTATGATATTGGCCTTTGTCGCCTGCGTGTCCGTCAGGCGAGCGTAGTGAATGTTTTGATGTTCATACAGGGTGGCGGACTGTTCCTTGATCTTCTCCTCCAGATCTTTCGCGTCTTTTGCGGCATATTTGAGATTGATGCTGCCGTCTTTGTAGCGGTCTATGCCGATCGACAGGATATAGAGGTGAGGATCGGTGGGTTTGACTCCGGAGTTGAAATGAACAGTTTTTATTAAACTCTGTATCGTATTGCTGTCATTGAAGGCGGCGACGGACACTTCATTTTCACCGGCAATGGGGTCTATATCCACGCAGTCTTCGAATGTATCGCCCTTGGCCTTGATGATAGCAGAAACCGAGTCCGCTTTACTCTGTACGGACACGCTCCGCATATCGTTGTAGATGGCCCTGCTGTCAAGCGAGGTAAGCTCCGGTCTCTCAGCCGATGATTTCGCGACTTCGCGATAATATCCGTCCGACTGGACGAGTTTTCCGTTGTGAAACAAACGTACCTCGCCTATGCCGCCGCCGGTGCTCTTGACATGATAGCAGACCTTGATTTTAGGCTGGTCGGCTCTGCCGCCCCCTGAAGTAAGTTCGACAACGGGCGGCGGGCTCTTGATGGCGTCTCTCATGGTGATGGTTACCAGCCCGCTGATGTCTTCTCCGCGCAACTTGGCAGCCACGATGTCGGGTCTGTAGAAGACATCGTAGAATTTATCCACGCCGTATGTGCGGTCCCCGATCACGACGCTGAGGTACTGTGCTCCATTCTCCGATGAGTTGTAGTAGCCTTCCTTGGTTATGGCAAGCCATTCGCCGTCAGTAAAACCGACAAACATGACCATTTCTTCACCCGTTTCGGTATTGTACATCCTGACGGCGGAATCACTCAGGCTGAGCATCACGCGTCTGCCGTCCGGCAGATAAGCGCCGGAAAGCGGATTGCCGGTGTACACTCTCAATCCTTTCCATGCATTTGTGAAATCCACAAGGTCATGTCCTGTTCCCACATTCCATGTTTTAAGCGGCTTGGCTAATATCATGACCTGCGTTCCGTCAGGGGAAAGTGCAAGGCCATTAACTCCGGACCATCCATTTCTTTGTCCATAAGCAACTTCGAATCCGGCAAACTGCTTCAGTATTGTTCCGGTCATTACATCCCACACACGAACAACATCATCCCATGTCGAACTCGTCAGGACAGATCTGCCGTCAGGCAAAAAGGCAATGCCGCTGGCACCTTGTCCTAAGAAAAACGATTTGTGCCCCTGAACGCTCCAGACTTTCCTCGATGTGGCAATTTCCCAGAGATGGAGAAAGCCCTTAATATCCCCGGTAAGAAGATATTTCCCGTCAGGTGAAAAATCGGCGGCCTTGCATCCCCTTACTGAAAATTTTCGAATGGCCCTCCAGTTCCCGGTATCAAACACGTATATTTCATTGAGGCTAGAAGCGAGCAAGTATCGGCCATCGCGCGAAAACTTGACATCATAGACATAGAGCCACGGCCCCTTGAAACCGGCAAATTTTTTGACAATCTTTCCCGCGGCCAGGTCCCATACGTTCAGCGCATATTGGTCGTGCGCCTCTTTTACGGTACCTCTCGTCTCGCCGCCCGTCACTGCATATCTGCCGTCCGGCGAGATCGCAACCGCCATGGCGAGTTTCAAAGTATTAGTCTCCATAAATATCTGCCGTCCTTCGGTCAGATCCCACATCCTGACAATACCGAGGTCGGTGGCATTCCATGTGCCTCCGTTATCCACTGTCAGGAGATGGCGGCCATCAGGAGAGATCGAGAGTGCAGACACAGCACTGGCTTCCTTGTGAAGATCCATAACGAGGTCGCCAGTGTTCAAGTAGACTTCAGGTACCGAAAATGGCTCGGGTATGGGTGCACAGGAGATAAGAAGTAGAAAAAATAAAAACAATGCTTTTGATATCTTCATGTCTTTTTTCCTTCTAACTTTTTTGTGAATTATGGTATTATACCAGAAATTTTAGTCAACTACGACAGGCAGGAGGATCTGTATGAAAAATTTTTTTGTAGCAGTTTTGTACTGTCTCATGATCGGTTCGTTTCTTACTGCGTGTACAACAATACCCGAGCATCAAAGAGGGGCATACACTAAAATGGGCAAGCCGCGCCAAGCCCAGGAACAGGTTGCTCCCAGCCAGACCCAGGAACAGGTTGCTCCCAAGGATGTCACTTCTCAGCCAAAAAAGTGACCGGTACCAAAATCGAGTATTTACAAGAATTCCCTTTTTACGTTTGAACTGAACAGCGAGTGCATTCCCCGCTGCCTGTCTGCGTGCGACCGCACAGGCAGGCTTGCGGCGGGGTTAGCGAGCGAATATAAAACAAACAATTTCCTCAACAGTCG
>JAFGQP010000336.1 GCA_016935635.1 Sedimentisphaerales bacterium | reverse complement strand
TGGCTTGCTTCTCCGGGTTTCGCTTCGCTCACCCGGAGCTATTCGGGTTCAACCCTGCGGGTTGGAATTGACAGGAATCAGGTTTTTTGATATCCTAATTGTCACAATGAAAACAGGAGGATTTTGTTGACGAGTATTTTTTGACAGGCTGCAGATGGAATAGGAAATGGAGGATATTTATGAAAAATGCCTTTTTGCCTGGGATGTTGTTTATTGCCGGAGGTTTTGTTTACACAATCATTCGATTGCAGCTTATAGGGTACCGCTACGATCGTTATTTACGACAGAATCATTTTGATCAGTGGAAGCAAATCACTACCGTGTTCGGACAAGGACCCGGTCTGTTAAATAGTTGGCGAGCATGGAAATTCCTTTTTTCAGAGGAGTATTTTGGTGACAAGGAACTATTGTTTCTTAAAAAACAAACGCGAAGAGCCTGGTTTTATGTATTGTCAGGATTTTTGATCTCATTAATCGCAATGATAGTGCTGGGCATTATGATGCAAGAATGATCTTTTCGCAGAACTTCGCTCCGCTGGCGCAGAGCTATTCGGGTTGAATCCTGCGGGTTGTGAAGCAAGTAGACAGTGCAAAATATTTGAATAATTGACATGGGATCGAAACGGCAATATAATTTCGTTGGTTATGTTTGGTTCTACGATCCGACAGGGTCAAATCCGAATAGCGCCGGGCGCCGCCCGGTGAATGGAGATTATGAAGGACGACGACCCCAGATGGGGTCGAATTCAGGGAGCAAACGATATAATGACCACGTACACTCAAATATTGTATCATATCGTCTTTGGCACCAGGGGCCATTATGGCAGTCTTGATCTGGAAGGGCATGAAACGTTTTGCGGATATGTTGCGGGGATTTTGAAACATAATAAATGTATGCCTTATAAACTTGGTGGCTTTATCGATCATATTCACATCCTGACCGAACTGCATCCATCGGCATCGCTTGCGGGGCTGGTCAAGGATATTAAACTGGCCTCGTCGGCATGGATCAAAAACGAGAATATCTTTCCCTCTTTTTCCGGCTGGCAGGAAGGATATGGAGCCTTTACGTGTTCATGGTCGGTTAAAGACGACGTGGAAGATTACATCGCCCGACAGCAAGAACATCATCTACATAAATCATTCAAAGAGGAATATATTTCATTTTTGCAGCGAGCAGGGATTGAATTTGATGAGAATCGATTGGGATAAATGTTCAACCCCATTCGGGGTTGGGTGGGAGGTGTTGGCTTGCTTCTCCGGGTTTCGCTTCGCTTACCCGGAGCTATTCGGGTTCAACCCTGCGGGTTGGAATTTCAAAAACAACTCACACCAAAGAAAACAGAAGACTAACTACCTGTTCTTTCGAGATAAAACAAATTACAATCCAACTGAAAGATAACTATGACAATGATAAATTCAAAGATTTCTGTTAATCGCAGTATGATCAAAATTCTGTTGGTCTGTCTTGCGGTGATGTGTGTGGTCTCGTGCCGGGCGCAGTCTGTAAAAGTCCAGCCGGTCGAAGAGTTCACTTTTGTGCAGGTTTGCGATCCGCAACTGGGATTTTCCGAGTATAAGAAAGACAAAGAATCGTTCCGGCAGGCGGTTCGGCAGATCAATGCCCTGCGGCCGGAGCTGGTCGTCGTCTGCGGGGATATGGTCAACACCGCCGATGACCGCTCTTATACCGATTTCAAGGCGATCGTAAACGGCCTGTCTATGCCGTATTACTGTGTGCCGGGAAATCACGATGTCGGCAATGAACCGACGACTGCCTCGCTGCAGACCTATCGTCAGCGGCTGGGGCAGGATTATTTTGTGGTTGAACACAAAGGAGCTGCTTTTATCTTTGTTAATACTCAGCTTTGGAAAAATCCTGTAGAAGGCGAGACGGAGAAACAGGACATCTGGCTCAAAGAAAGCCTTCAAGCGGCCTTGGCCAAAGGGCAGCTAATCTTTGTCGTCGGGCATTATCCCCTGTTCTGTAAACAGGCCGATGAGCCGGACGAATATATGAATCTGCCGAAGGAAAAACGTGTTGAATTGCTGGCCCTGTTTGAGCACTACCAGGTCGCGGCGGTATTAGGGGGACACACGCATAAATTAACCCTGAATCTCTATAACACCATCCAGATGGTCAATGGGGAGGCGACCAGCAGAAATCTCGATTCGCGTCCTTTGGGTTTTCGGGTCTGGCATGTTCAGGACCAGGTTATTCCACGGCATGAATTTGTCGCATTAGACCAGCCTGCATCGCAGAATTAGCACAAACACGTCAATACAGATATAGGCTGAAAGTTCACGGGCAGGTCCGATAAATTTCGGAATTGAAAACCGGTGCCGGACGGGGTACAATTCCGACACATGAATATTTTATCGATGAAAAGCGTATTAATCCCGTTTATTCTGTCCGGAATATGCGGATACGGGGCGGTTTTGACCGTGGCCGGCGACGGCACAGGAGATTACACCTCGATTCAGGACGCGATTTTCGCGGCATGGCACGGGGATCGGGTGGAGATCCGGCCGGGCGTGTACCGCGAGGACTTCTGGTACGGCGGGCGGGGTATCACTGTAGCCAGCACCAATCCGGCCGATCCCAATGTCGTGGCGGCAACTGTCATCGAGGGCACGGTGACATTTAACCTCAGCGAGGCGGCTTCGTCGGTGCTGGAGGGGGTGACGGTACGTGGCAGGTCGTACCCGCTGGCAGACGTCCAGTCAGAACAGGGCATGCCGAAGATCCACGGAGATATTGTCGTCTGGGCGGATAAGCGCAATTACGACCAGACCGACGTGGATATTTACGGACTAAACCTTGTAACGGGTGCGGAGTTGGCGATCTGCACCGCAGCGGGCATCCAGAACCGCCCGGCGGTATGGGGGGACGTAGTCGTCTGGCAGGATTATCGCAATGACCCGAATCTGGCGGATGTCTATGGGCTGAACCTGACAACGATGGAGGAGTTTGCCGTCAGCAGCGGCGCCTGGGATGAGTCGGGGCCGGCGATATGCAATGGGGTCGTGGTCTGGCAGGACAACCGTGCGGCGGCTTCGACGGGGTATGATATTTACGGCAAGACCCTGGCCAGCGGGGAGGAATTTATTGTCAACAATGCCAACAGGGACCAATTGAATCCGGCCATATCAGGGGTGGTGGTCGTCTGGCAGGATTACCGGTCGGGATCCAATTATGATATTTATGGGCGAAATTTTCAGCTTGGCTCCAATTTCGTCGTCAGCAATGCGACCAAAAACCAGATTAATCCGGCCATTTCGGAACAGTATTACATCTGGCAGGATTACCGCGGCGGCAATGCGGATTTATATGCCAAAAGCCGATCCGGCGGTGCGGAATTTGTGGTCAGCACACTTACCAGCGAGCAATCGAATCCCTCGATAGACGGGGCTGTCGCCGTATGGGAGGATTATCGCAACGGCAATTATGATATTTACTCGAAAAACCTGTCTACCAGTGTGGAAACAGCGATTTGCAAGGATGTGAATATGCAGCAGCGGGCGGCTGTCAGCGGGCAGCGGTTTGTCTGGGCGGATTCGCGATGGGGTCAGGCGACGGTGGTTTATCTGGACCTGTCGCGCAGCACGACAAATGCGATTGTCTGTTCCGGAGCCAGCCCGACGATTCGCGGCAATTTGATTTTGACGCTGGATAATGGCATTCATAGCGACTATAACGCAGCGCCGGAGATTTATTCCAATACGATTGTATATGCGGAGACAGGCATCTCGAGCGGTGCGGGATCCATCGAAGCAAACCTGATTCAGCTTAACGGCGTCGGAATATCGAACTGCAGCGGAACAATCCAGACGAACCTGCTGGCCCAGAACAACACCGCACTGAGCGGATGCAGCGGGACGATCTGGGGCAATACGATATCGTATAACACCACGGGCATGAAAAGCTGCAGCGGTCAGATTCTGGATAATTCGGTTTTTTACAATGCCGGCTACGGTCTGAATCAATGCAGGGGCCGGATTGAGGACAACCGGATTATGAACAACGGACTGGCAGGTGTATCCGGCGGCGGCGATGCAGAGACGGTGGTCAAGGGCAACTTTATCGGCCAGAATGCAGCGGGCATCGCAGGCCTGACCGCGGAGGCCATCCGCGAAAATGTCATCACCCTGAACAACGGCGATGGATTATCCACCTGCACCACGCAGGGCATCACCCATAATATCCTGTCGCAAAACGCCGGTTATGGCATGACGGGCTGCACGGGGGCAGTGACAAACAATACGGTAGTCTCCAACGGCAATACCGGGATTCAATCGTCCGCTGCGATAAAGAATAATATTGTCGCGGACAATGCGGGGTATGGAATCGAAGGCGGACAGATTGCCTATAATTGCCTGTGGCAGAACACTAGCGGGATGTATTCGGGCTCAGCCCCGGGGGCGGGCAACATTGCCGTCGATCCGCTGTTTGCCGATAAGGACAACGGGGATTATCATCTCAAGTCGGCTGTGGGACGCTGGCATCCGGACACAGAGGCCTGGGTCGTGGATACCCAGACCAGCCTGTGCATCGATGGCGGAGATCCGGCTGATGCAGCGGGACTGGAGCCCAATCCTAATGGAGGACGCGTGAATATGGGGGCCTTTGGCGGGGCCAGTCAGGCAAGCCTGTCGCCCAGTGGCAATGGGACGATCACCCCGGTCTGCACAAACCGCCCGACGATGGATTTTGACGGGGATTGCATCGTGGGACTGGCTGATTTTGCGGCATTTGCGGCACAGTGGCTTTCCTGCGGACTGGAACCGGCGGAGGCGTGCGGGTCAGGCGGCTAAGCGGTCTTATCGGGGCGGCTTTCCTGTTTTGGAGGGAATTACAGCAGACACGCGGGATACCACTATTCCAAGCCGCGGGTTGACCTGCGGGGGATTTCAGCATATAATATTTTGTTTTTACTATTGAAGTCGTAGAAGACCCAGGCCTGTCATTCATGGGTATTAGACAGGATGCGGCCGGTATAAAATTATTATTTTAGAGACGAGAGGTTGTTTGTGGCAAAAACCAAAAAGAAAAAGGCCCCCGGAAAAAATCAGGGGCGCTGTAAGCAGTGCACAGGGCTGTGCTGTCGATATTTTGCATTGCCGATCGAGACCCCCGAGGATCCGGATGACTATGATGACATACGCTGGTACCTGAGCCATACCCAGACGCAGGTGTTCGTGGAAGACGGCGACTGGTATCTGAATGTGCTGAATCCATGTATTTATCTGGGGCCGGACAATCGGTGTCTGAATTATGAGAAGCGGCCAAAAATCTGCCGCACGTACAAGACCGATAATTGTGAGCTGACCAGCGACGATTACGGCTACGAGCTGCATTTTACATCTGACAAACAGATGGAAGAATACATGAAAATCAAGTTTGGCCCGAAGGTGTTTGAGCGGTACGATGCCCAAAAACGCAAAAAGGCCAAATCCAAATCCAAACGAAAGACGAGATAAGACGATGAAAATTCCTGCAGTCAAGGGAACGCGTGATTTTTACCCCAAAGAGATGGCGGTTCACAATTTCATTGTGGACGGATGGAAGGCGGCCTCGCGCCGCAGCGGCTTTGAAGAATTCGATGGGCCGATATTTGAATATCTCCAGATGTACCAGGTCAAAAGCGGCGATGAGATTGTCGAGCAGTTGTTTCACCTGACGGACCGGGGTGGACGCGAACTGGCAATTCGGCCGGAGATTACCCCGACGCTGGCCCGAATGGTCAACCAGCAGGTCAACGCCCTGCCGCGTCCGATCAAGTGGTTTTCCGTGCCGCGGCTGTGCCGGGCGGAACGGCCGCAGAAGGGACGGCTGCGGGAGTTTTTCCAGTGGAATATCGACATCATCGGCGAAGAATCCACGCTGGCGGATGCTGAGGTGATTTTTTGTGCGATTGATTATCTGCGTTCGACAGGTCTGACGGACAAGGATATTGTGAGCAAGATTTCCAGCCGGAAACTGCTGGCGGCGCTGCTCAGAAATCTCGGAATCGCCGAAGACAAGCTGACAGTACTGTATCCGATCCTGGACAAGAAATCCAAGATTCCGGCTGAGGCGTTTGATGAGATGCTGCGAAAGGAAGTCACCGATACTGCGGCAGCGGATACGATTTTGAAGCTGATGGAGCTGCACACTGTCGATGCCATTTCCGGGCTGGTGGATCTTAATGATGATGCCAGAGCAGCCCTGTCGGAACTGCAGGACCTGTTCGGCATTCTCGGGGCGATGGGCGTCGGGGCCTATTGCCGATTCGATATGAGCATTGTCCGCGGGCTGGCATATTATACGGGAATGGTCTTTGAGATGCACGATACCGTCGGCAATCTGCGGGCAGTCTGCGGCGGCGGACGATACGATAATCTGCTGCGGGATTTTGGCGGCCCGGCGATAACAGCGGTCGGCATGGGGATGGGCGACTGCGTGCTTGAGATTTTGCTGCGGGAAAAGGGCATACTCAAGGATGATACACTGGCGACCAAGAAGCTGGACTACTTCATTGCCGTGGCTGAGCCGACGCTGGCGGACAAGGCCGTGGAACTGGCCGCAATAATTCGACTGGCAGGTTTCTGTTGTGAATTTCCGTACAAAACCGGCGGGCTGGGTAAGCAGCTCAAGCAGGCGTCGGGATACAATGTGTCTCGTACGATTATTTTAGGACAGGAATTTGTGAACGAAAACAAACTTGTGGTCAAGAATATGGCAACTGGCCAGCAGGAACAGATTGCGGCCGATGATTTTGTGTCCAGCCTTAAATCGGCATGTTAATATAGGCAATATAATAGTGCTGAAAGCTCAATAAACGCGTCATGCGACACTTAATGCTTGACAATCAGTAGGAACTATGTATAATTACAGCTAATGATAATAATTAGATATTCTAAATAAGGTGTTATTCATGGTCCAGTTTCAAAGACATCTGAGTTGCGTTTGGTTTAGTTACTTACTGCTGTTGCGATGAGCAGTCGGTCATAGTCTGATTTTATAGAGGCCGGCTTTGACCGGCCTTTTTTATTGGCGAAAGGAAATTATGGATATTGAAGACAGAATAAGGCTTATTATCGGGATGTATTTATTACTCTACAGTTTTTTCTAAGAGGACAGATTCTATGTCAATTCATATTCTAACACATTTAATCAGGAACCTGATTGCCCAGTCGCCTGAGCACAAAATCCGGCGGCCGGGACGCCGCAACAACCCGCGTCGTTTGTTGTGTCTGCATCGTGCGGTAGAGCATTCGCCGCCATTGTAAAATCCTTTCCAGTCTGCCAAACGGTATGGCTCAGCCACAGCAGCGTATCGTTTGCCTATATCTTATAATCCTAAATCACCCGATTCATCATGGATGCTGCGCAGTGCGGATGAATTCCAATTGAGACGATTAGCCTGACAAACGAAAGGAAATATTATGGCACAAAAACAGATTTATATCAGCGATTATGATTATGACCGTCTGGATGCAATGGTGCAGGCGTTCAAGAATGTGTGGACCCGGGACATGGAAAGCGTGACCATGCTGCAGGATGAGATAAATCGGGCCAAAGTCATCCCGCAAAAATCCATCGGAGACGATGTCGTTACCATGAATTCCAAAGTCCGTCTCAAGGATCTGGATACCGGCACCTCCATGGTCTATGAGCTGGTGTTTCCGGAGGAAGCGGATTTGGAACACAACAAGATATCGATTCTGGCTCCGGTGGGTGTTGCCCTGCTGGGATATCGCGTGGGTGACCGGATTCAGTGGCCTGTCCCGGCAGGAGTCCGGACACTGGAAATCAGTGAAATTCTGTATCAACCGGAGGCTGCGGGCAATTATGATTCGTAGCTTCACTGTCAGGAGATGGCTATGGTCCATACCAAACGGCAGGGATTATTTGAGCGTATGCGTATGACTATTCGACGTACAACGAAGGCGATGTTTCCGGCACCGGTCAGGGAATACCGTATGCTGTCGGAGTCGGATTATTTTCGGCTGCAGGCAATTTTATCCAAAGGGCTTAAAGAGCTTGGTACCGCGGAAGCCCGACATGCCCGACGGATGCGGCAGCTTCTCAAACGCGGATTTCTGTTTGCATGCAAGCGGATTCCCTATTCGGTGGTCACGATGAACAGCCAGGTGCAGCTTCGCTCGCTGCGGGGAACGCGGTTTGTGGTGAAGCTGGTGTACCCGCGGGATGCGGATAAGAAACAAAGGAAGATATCGGTTCTGTC
>JAFGQP010000335.1 GCA_016935635.1 Sedimentisphaerales bacterium | reverse complement strand
GCTGGATGGGTTTGATATTCTGGTTTTCCCCGGCGGATTCAGCTATGGTGATGATGTCGCCGCCGGCAAAGTGCTGGCCAATCAGGTGGTGCATCACTTGACCGGCCCGCTGCATCGGTTTGTTGAACAGGGCAAGCTGATTCTGGGCATCTGTAATGGCTTTCAGGTGCTGATCAAAACCGGCTTGCTGCCCGACCTTGACGGCAAGGCACAGCCCAGCCTGACGGATATGCCCGCCACGCTGACCGACAATGACAGCGGCAAATATGAGGACCGCTGGGTTTATCTGCAGCCCGGCACGAACCGCTGCGTATTCCTCGACCCCGCCCGGCGCCTGTATGTCCCTGTGGCCCACGGCGAAGGCAAGATTCTCACCCAGGACCCGCAGACTCTCGAACGCATCATCAACAACGGCCATGTGGCATTTCGTTATGTCGATGAAAACGGCAAGCCCGGCCCATTTCCTATTAATCCCAATGGCTCTACCGATGATATCGCCGCCCTGACCGATTCAACAGGCCGCGTAATGGGGATGATGCCGCACCCGGAACGATTTGTCCGCTGGACACAGCATCCGCGCTGGACGCGTTTGACGGCCCAGCAGAAAGAAGGTATGCCCGACGGCATGACGATCTTTACCAATGCGGTTCGCTATGTGGAGTCCAATTTATAAGGGCTGATTGAATCCGTTTCCGGAGGTTTCCGGGAGTTTGACGCAATGACACACTCACGAAGATTGGTGTTTGGATGGTATGATTATGCCGTTTTCCTGTGTTATTTTGTTTACGCTTCCGGATCTATCGTCCTGCCGATAGCGCTGGTGTCGCTGGCCCGTGAGCTGAAATTTTCTCTTGAGGAAGGGGGGCTCAGTGCAGGCGGGGCGTTGTCGCTTGGACGTGCGGCAATGATTCTGCTATTCATGCTGCTGTGCGGCTTTATGGCGGGCCGATGGGGTAAGCGCCGTGTCTTTGGGATTTCACTCATACTGACCGCAATCGGTCTTGGATTATCCGCCTCTGCTTCCAATTATGCCATTTTGTTTTTTGCCTTGATGGTCACTGGCATCGGTGAAGGTGCCATCGAAGGGCTGGCAACGCCGTTCGTGCAGGACTTGCATCCGGATCAGCCGGGACGGTATCTCAATTTTGCTCATGCCTTCTGGCCGATCGGGCTTCTGTTTACTGTGCTTCTGTTTGGATGGCTGCTGTCGGTCGGGGTATCCTGGCGGCTGATGATGGCATCCGTTTCTCTGGCGGCGATCCTTCCGGCGGCGATGCTGCTGGTGCCGCGAAAAAAGCACCCCTTTCCCGAACATCCTGAGCCGCTGCACTGGTCTGTGGTTCACAATCAGGCGATGACGATTCTTCGGATTCGGCGATTCTGGTTGTTTTTTGCGGCGATGTTTGTTGCCGGCGGGGGGGAAATCTGTCTGACTTTCTGGTCGGCCAGCTACATACAATTGCATTTTTCATCCTCAGCCTGGTCCGGGGCTGTTGGGACCGCCGTTTTTGCCGCAGGGATGATTACTGGCAGAACCCTGTGGGCTTATTTTATTCGACAGCATCAGCTCTGCAGACTGATTGTAATCTCTGCTATTGGCGGTACAGTGATTACTCTGTGTTTTCCCGTTCTGAATCATCTGGGTCTTTTCTTTGTCCTGCTGTTTCTGGCAGGATTTGCAACGGCTCCATTCTGGCCCAGTATCCAAAGCTATTGCACGGATTGTCTGCCTGATGCGGATAAGACTATGATATTCATTTTGCTGTCTTGTTCCGGCATTCCGGGCTGCGCATTCTTTACATGGCTGATGGGGTATATCGGGAATTTAAGCGGCAGCTTGAGTCTGGCATTCTATCTGGTTCCGGCTTGCTACTTGATGCTTGCCGGGATGATTAGTGTTGACGGTATCATTTATGCTGAAACCTTCAAGAGAAAACGGCTCAAGTCCGCATGTCATGGATAATATATAGAATACAAGATATAAATATACTAAATTATGAAATCCTCATCCGAGCAGGTATAGCAGAAGCCTTAAAAATGTCTGCCAAATCGATATAACACTATTTATAAAAAGGTGTTAGGGTAATCATTCTTTCCTTTTCTTGATTCTGATACTCAATTTAAGTAAAATGACACATAAATAATATTGATTGGTTCGTCAGGGAAATTTCTGTCAGTTTATATTCGAGCCTTTAATAAAAACAATTGAAGTCAAAAATTGTCCTGTACTGCTTAAAATATTAATAAAAACTAAAATTTTCTGGGGTAATTTAGGAGCCAAAAGGTATTAAGCTATAGAAAATAGTTAAATAAGGGCATGTGCATAATTTAGTCATGCCAGCGCTGAATTAACAGCAGGGTGTTGATAATGAATGAAAAATACCCGCAGTCGAGTGGGAATGGGTGTGAAAAGTCAAACAAAGACGACTTTATCAGTCTGTTTTTGTCTAATCAACGTCGTATTTTCACATTCATACTTATGTTTGTCCCGAATCGTTCTGATGCTGAGGATTTGATGCAGGAGACCGCATCCTGGATGTGGAAGAATTTTGATGAGTACAAGCCCGGTACTAATTTTGGAGCATGGGGTGTTCAGGTGGCCCGTTACAAAATACTTAAATTGCATAATCGTACCCAGAGCAGCCGTTTGAAATTCGGCGGCGATCTGGTGGATTTAATTGATGCCAAAGCGGAACACACCCTGGACAGCGCATCCTACAAAATTCATGCCTTACGCAAATGTCTGTCGGGAATGAATGAGCAGAATCGCCGCCTTCTCTACTTGCGTTATGAAGAAGGTTTAACACCGCAAAAGCTGGCCCAAATGGTGGACCGTCCTGTGCATGGGCTGTATAAGACGATGGCCCGTATTCACAAAATGCTGCTTCGATGTGTTCGGCAGAAATTGATTGCAGAAGGAGATGAGTAATGCCGCTGGACAGACACATTGAGCTGGATGAGTTGATTCTGAAGGAAATTGACGGCGTCATTACCGATCAGGAATTTGCCGAATTATCGGACTGTCTCCGGCATGATCCAGAGGCACTCAATTACTACCTTGACTTTGTGACACTTTGTGCCGCCATTCTCAAGCCCGGCGAAGTGACTCTCAGCGATGATTCCTGCTGTTCGATAGAAGATATTGGTCAGTCGGCTCTATGGATGGCATTGGCGGAAAATGAACGCACAGCAGAGACCATTCATCTGGAAAAAGAGGATTCCTTGTCGCAGATCGAAACGCAGATTTCGGTCTCCAATCACAGGCAGAGTGTTTCTCGTGTTGCGCTTTATACGGCAATTTTCTCAACGGCTGCGTTATTGCTGATGATTGCATTTGTAGTCACCCATCCCCGCCAGAGCCGAGATGCCGTCGCCATTCTGTCCGGCAGCAGCAAGGCGGTCTGGAGCGATGCGGCTGACATCTCCCGGGAAAGCAACCGATTATATACGCATTCCACGCTGTCTTTACTGGAGGGATTTGCGGAAATTACCTTCGACAATCAGGCAAAAATTATCCTGCAGTCTCCGGCCCAGATTGATATCGAAGACTTTAACCAGATATTTCTGCACAGCGGTAAATTATCTGCCGTAGTTCCTCCCTCTGCGGTCGGCTTTGTGGTACGTACTGCTGCTGCAACGGTCGTGGATTATGGGACGGAATTTGGAGTTACGGCAGATGCTGCCGGTCATACAGAAGCTCATGTGTTTGAAGGCAAAGTGGAACTGCGAAGCGGTTCTGACCCGATTCGATTTGCCGGGATAATGAAACTGACCAAAGGCCTGGCCGGACGTGTCAGTGAAACCGGGGAGCTCTCAACAGAATTGATGCTGGCTCAGCCTTCGTCCTATGTCCGCCGTCTTCCGGCAAAGCCGACATTTGGACAGCCCGGCAAACGCATTGATTTAGCTGACATTGTCGGCGGTGGAAATGGTTTTGGGACCGGCAAAGACTGTGTCGGGATCGAGCCCATCTCAGGCAAAGTGCTCAAAGATTTGGTGATGATTAATCGAAAATTGGGGTATTCGCACTATTTCCCGGTTCCTGAAATGCCTTATATCGACGGAGTATTTGTGCCTTTGGGCGGTCATGCGCCGCAGATTGTCACCTCTCAGGGGCATACGTTTGATCAGTGTCCGATAACGGATGGCTGCTATTGGATCGAGATTACCAATAATCCGATCGCCAGTATCAGCGGTAATTCCGGGGGGCAGGCTCTCGATGTTCACCTGGTCCGCCTGGGGGGTATCCAGTTCGGGATGCCGCTGCATCCGGGCATCATGATGCATTCCAATACTGGAATTACATTTGATTTAGATGCCATTCGGGCCTCGATTCCCGGCGTGAAGATCCGCCGTTTTAGGACGATGTGCGGGATGTCAGACACTGTGATTCAGCAAAATGTACAGGCCGATATGTGGGTTCTGGTGGATGGACAGAAGCGACAGGGGGCTCATTTTATTTATAACCAGACCTGTCATTATACTCAGATGGATGTGGAAATTCATGAACAGGATCGTTTTTTAACACTGATATCAACGGATGGCGGAGATGGTAACGGCGGTGACTGGACGTTTTTTGGCGATCCGGCGCTGGAGCTGGAAACAAATAATTTTCAGCAGTAATCTGCAGTGTTCTTTGACAAGATGATGAGATGACTCAATCCTCGCGATGAGTTTCAATGCCGGACATTAGGATCCATGATAACTGTTATCCTGCAAGAAAGGAGGGCCGTATGTCGATTTTTTGCGTTTTTATAAGATTTAAAATGTCCGGAATAGGCAACCCACAAGTTCCTTGTGTCAAAGCTGTCGAGGATGAAAAACTGTGTGGAGTGGTGAAGCGATAAAACTTAGCTCAAGGAGAGATAAATTTCGAAACAGCCAAAATTATCAAATTATTTTAAAAGGTCTTGCATTTTATTTGCCCAATTTTTGGCGCATGCAAAAGAGAGTTATCAGTATTGCTATCAGGGAAAACAAGCAGACGAGAAGTTGACTTGAATTATTTTCAAGCGTAGGCCGGAGTGAAAGAGGATTTCTTTTTTACTAATCCGACTGCGAAGTGAATACCGATGAATGAATCTAAAACAATCTAAAACATAACAGTCCTTGGTTTTATGTTAGGAGAGATAACAATGAGAAGTAAAAGCAAATTTCTATGGGTCGCTGTGTTGGCGACTGTGTTGGCGATGTCCAGCCATGTGTTGGCAGATACGGTCATCGGTGTTAATTTTGTGAGCTGTTGGCCGAATACAGCTATGAGTGGGAAGACCTTTGATGGTCTGAGTAACTGGACGGATTCCGTCCCGATAGGTACAAGTGATGATGCTGCTAAGAGTGGAACAGGACTTGTGGTGTTAGGTAGCAGTAATTTTATCACATGTGACTGGAGTAGCAAGAATGTTTGGTATGGTGGGGAAGAAGCCACATCGGATCAGCAACTTTACCGTGGCTATTTGGACGATGGAAGCCCTGGGGTTCAGGTAATGATTAAGGGTTTGTCAGCATGGTTAGCCAGCGAAGGACTTGGTTCGTATGTGATTCGTATTTATCAAGGGACTGATAATGGTACTAGTTTCAGGCCAATTAATATAAAATCTGGTGATACGATTTTAGAAACGGTTCAGTCCACAAATCCATGGACAACCGATGGTGGTCTTCGTGCTAATGTTTATACTAGTCCACTTACTGCGGACACAATTATTCTACAATCTTTAATTCGTAGCGGTAGCTCTCGAGGAACGATATCTGGATTTAAAATTATCGGAATCAGTAAGTATATCCCTATCAATCCAGTTCCAAAAGTGGGTGCAGAAGTTCCTGTTAATCAGGTTCTTAGTTGGACCCAGGTTGAGTCGGCAGCAGATTTAGGGATAACCTATAAAGTCTATTTCGGCACCGACCCCAATTCGTTCCAGCTTCCTCTGGTCAAAACCACCACGACCGATTCGGCTGATTTCTTCTATGATCCCGAGCTGGTCAACAGCGCGACTTATTACTGGAGAGTGGATACTCTGGAACCCAATTTGCCCGGAGCTCCCACAGTGTATACGGGTGAGGCATGGTGGTTCAAGACTCAGCCGCCTTCACCTCGAATTGAAACTAACCCGGTCAGCGTGACCGTACCGGCAGGTACAGCCCAGGTGCAGTTCTCGGTATCAGGGATCAATATTACCTCCTATCAGTGGTATAAGGATGGAGTCGCTTTGACAGACGCTCCTGATCTTTATACGGGCCAGAATACCGATACCCTGACCATTCTTGATGCTCAGGTCGCCGATGAAGGTTTCTATTATTGTACGGGCGATAACAGTCTGAATCAGCCTGCAACCTCCACTTCGGCTCAGCTTCTGACCGAACGTCTGGTTGGCTGGTGGAGACTCGACGGCAATCTGGAAGACTCCATTGACGAAGAGATTACTGGTGCGGCGGCCCACGACGGTGCCTCGGTTGATCCGAATTTCGTTGCTATCGGCAAAGACGGCGGGGCCCTGCAGTTCTTTGGCGGTACGGATGATATTGTGACCGTCAGCAACAGCGTGGATTTCTTCAATTTCTATCCTCGCGGTTATACCGTCAGCGCCTGGGTGAATATGCCGGAAAAAACCAGTGGTGACTGGGGTGCATTTGTCTCCAAACAGCGGCGCGAAGAAGGAGCGGACTGGATAGGCTTTATCCTGACCCATCAGGGTGCAGGCCAGGCCGTTCATACACTGCGTCAGTCTTTCAATGACCTGGGTTCAGGCACCAATGTCGATGACAACAACTGGCATCTGGTGACCGGCACCTATAATGCCGTGACCAAAGTAGGTAAAGTTTATGTGGATGGCGCCCTGAAGGGACAGGCCACCAATACCGGTGCAGTCGAGACCAATCCCAGGGCCCTGATTTTTGGTGAAGAAGTATCGACAAGCACGATTTCGCCCTATAGCGGCCTCCTCGATGATATCCGCATCTGGAGTTATCCGCTGGATGACTATACTGCGGCGATCCTGTGGACCGACTTTAATCCTGGCATGACGGTTTGCCTTGAGAAATATCCGATGGATGTCAGTGGTCCGGAAGGTACCCCGGACTGCATCGTCAATCTCTATGACTTTGCCGCTATTGCTGACAAATGGTTAACCTGCAACCGCGTACCGGAGTCAACGTGTCCCTAATGAAATAAAGCCCTTTGACTTTATGACATCAGACATGTGAACTTCAGACAATTAAAACGATATTAAGGAGAAATAACCATGAAGATAAAACTATTATGCATTGCGTTGACTTTGGTTTTCGCGGCGGGGGGTGTCTGGGCCGGGACGATCTCGCTGAATTTCAGTGAAAATTCTGATAATCAGCCTTTTGCCGGCGGAGCGCTTATTGGTCCGCTCAAAACCGACAGTACTTATTGGAATACGACCGATACGCGTGCCACAGGTGATTTGATTACTGGCACCAAGACGGGATTGATCGATCAAACCGGAACGGATACAGGTGCCAGCGTAGAATGGGATTGTTCCGGTACCTATTGGAATAACGATGGTACCGGTGACGATGAGCATAAATTGTCCGTGGGCTATCTGGATGACTGGGATAGCGGAAACGGTAATGGTCCTGTGATTACGTTCAGTAATGTTCCCTATTCTGTATATCGGGTGTATGTGCTGATTGCGACAGATCAGAATCAGGGCTCTACGCCGCCCACCTTCCAGTACCGCAATTGCAGGATCAATGGGGAATGGGCATTTGGCGGCGATGCCTCAACGACAGCTACCGCGTATGGTACGATTAATAACAATAATACCAATAATGGTGAATGGTGGACGGAAATTGTGCCGGGCGTCAAGACTGGCAACTATTTCACGTATGTTGCCTCCGGTTCTACGCTGAGCATCGTGTCGCAACGAAACAGCGGCACGCAGCGCGGATGCATCACGGCTGTGGTTATTGAAGAGCTTTTTGTTGCACGAAGTCCGGATCCGGCCAATGGCGCCCTTGACGTGGCACTGGATAAAGTGCTGACCTGGACGGCTAGCACTGATCCCAATACAACAGGGCATTATGTGTTTTTTGCTGAGAATGAAGCTCTGGTTACAGCACGTGATGCAAGCGTGTATCGCGGCTTGAAAGCCAAGGGGAATGAATCCTATAACCCGGCAGACAGCGGCATCAGCCTGGAAAAGGACAAAGAGTATTTCTGGGTCATCGATGAAAGCGTCAATGGTTCGGGTCCCACAGATCCGAATACGATTCTGGGCATGGTATGGTCTTTCCGCAGTATCAGAACCCTGCCGGATATCACCAGCCATCCGGAGAATGTCACGACCGTTGAAGGAATGGATGCCACTTTCAGCACGGCAGCCATCAATCCGTTGACGGGCGATGCTTCCGGCTTGTCCTATGCCTGGAAAGCTGTCGGTGATCCGGCAGTGCTGTCCACTGAGCCGGTCCTCACTCTTTACAGTGTGACCGCGGCCAGTGAAAAGCAGTATTATTGCACCATTACCAACGCAACCGGGCCCAAGGATACCAATCCGGCAACCCTGTCGATTTCGAAAAAAGTGGTCTTCTGGCAATTCAATGAAACGGCTGGTTCTACCGCTTCGGATTCTTCCGGAAATGGTATTGCCGGTACCGTTGGCACGAATGCTGTCTGGTCGGCCAATAACGGACATTCCGGCGATACAGGTGACAACGCGCTCTATCTGCCGGGTGATCCCAATGCATTTGTCAAGGCTCTTGATGTGGATCTGACGGGCAAGCCTGTGGATGATATTTTCAAGGGCACTTCGTCCTGGACGATTAATCTATGGGTGAAGTTTGAAGGCAAGCCTGCCCTGACGAATATTGCCGGTTTTGGCGATTGCGATGGAACCGGCGCAGATGAAAGTGAAGCCGATGCCACTGACCGTTATTTTGCCAGCTGGACGGATGGTTCGCTGGAGTTTGAACTCGGCACAGACGGCTTCTGGCCGGGTACGGCGCTGATCGATGGCGACTGGCAGATGCTGACTCTCAGCTATGATGCGGCAGCCAAGACGGGCGTCATGTATTTCAACGGTGATGCTGTTTCTACCAAAACCGGTTTAACACTGGCCGATACGACAGAAAATGCCTTCAAGATCAACAGCGGTCTGCTGGTGGTCTATGGCGGCGTGCCGAGCCAGTTAAAAGGCTGGGTGGATGACTTCTGCGTCTTTGATGGCCCGCTGACAGCGGCAGATGTGGAGTATCTCTATGCCGGATACTTCTGCCCCGTCACACCGGAATATGATGTCAATGGTGACTGTGTCCTGGATATGGCAGACCTGCTGGATGTGCTGGATAACTGGCTGGATTGTGCTTTGGCCCCCACTTCGGCTTGTCCGTAAGATGGGATTATGATCTCTTAATGATATACTTCGATGGGTCTCGGCGAAACCGGGATCCATCGAAGTTTTGAAACTTAAAGTGGATGATGAAAAAGACTGCGTTCGTAAGCGCGGTAATTGTGAATTAATGATTCAATTTGTACAGGAGAAGGTAAGATGAAAAAGAAAATTGCAGTGCTTATGGCGGCCTTGTTGGTCGTCGCAACCGGTTACGCCGGAAGTATCTCGATGAATTTCACCGAGAATCCAACAAATCAGATTTTTGACGGCGGGCAGAATATTGGCCCGCTCAACACCGACAGCGCGACATGGAACCACAATTCTGTTCTTGCCGAAGGCAGTGAATACAAGGCCGGAACTCAGAGCAATCTGATTGATGGTACAGGTGCGGTTACTCCGGTCAGTGTAACATGGCTTTCCTCGAACACCTGGTGGAATGCCGATGGTACCGCTGACGATCAGGCCAAACTGGCCGTGGGATATCTGGATGATGGTGCGACCAGTACTGGGGTGGGTCTGGTGGTAACGTTTGAGAATATTCCGTATGCTCAGTACCGCGTGTATGGCTTGACTGCTTCCGATCAGAATCAATATACAGATCCCTTTACCTATCAGTCACGTAATTTCAACGTGAATGGGGCCTGGGTATATGAAGGCGGCGAAACGGTTACAGCTCTGGCCTATGCCTGCATTTGGGATAACAATGAATATAACGGCCAATATTGGACACCCTTGATTCCGGGCAGCAATACGGCCGGAAACTACTGGACGATCGTGACCAGCGGCTCAACGCTGACGATTTCCGGATTACCCCGAAATGATTCAGAACGCGGCTCTATAAGTGCCGTAATTATTGAAGAAATTCCGGAACCGGCAACCATGATGCTGCTTGCTTTGGGCGGCCTGGTGCTTCGTCGCAAGCATAGCTAATCATTAATTGCAAAGATTTATGGCGGGCCGTACAAAGTCTGTGCGGCTCGCTTTTCCATACAAATTGGATGGGGATGGTTTCTTGGCGGGAATTTCCCGATTGAGTGGTTTTTCGGTCAACTTTAGGGGTAAATTTGACGTATAGATGAGGGGATATTTTTCAGACAGGGTCCGGCAGGACAAATTCATTGATTTCTGCAAAAAGGACAAAAGATGAATATTGACATGAATCGGCCGTTTTATATTGGACTTGTAGTTTTATTATTGTGTTGTGTAACGGCCTGGGGCGGATTATTTGATCCGCCGATTAACAATGCGAGCTTTGAAGATAATTCCCTCGCAGCAGGAGCTGTGACTTATACCTTCAATAACTGGCATGACATCAGCGGATGGGTGGAATATAGTACCGGTCCGGCAGGCAACGGGCTTCCCTTGACTCCCTATGGCAATATCTGGGCAGGATTTGTTGGAAATGCCTCAAATGCCAATACAGGTTTGATTTATCAGCAGGTTGGAACCTGGTCTGAAAATATGGGATGTGAAGTGATTTTCCTGTTCGGCAAACGTGCCGGCAAGGCGGCTTTCCCGATACGGATTGCCCTCTGGGCAGGCGGTACTGCAGCCAGTGCGGCAGATGGTGTATCGCTGACGGCCATTGGTGCCACCATGATTGACAGTGTAACCCTCACCCCTGATTTCGGCAGCCAGGATGTCGCAACCCTGGAAAGCCATGTTTTTCTGAGCACGGGAACCGGCCGTTCTGCGACGGATGCCCTATGGCTTGAATTCAAGAGCACGGGGACTATTGATAGTCAGATGTATATCGATAATGTCCAAATCAGGGCGGCAGTCCTGTGCAACACCCCCATCCCGGCCAATGGTTCAGTACGCATCCAGCCGGCTCCCGAATTGAGCTGGCAGGAGCCGCCTCTCGAAAATGCGACTTATGCACTCTATTTTGGCCCCAATCCCGATGTCACGTCGAATCCCAAATGGACAGATATTCATCCTCCGTTTATTCCCGGCACGCTGGATTACGTAACCCCCTATTACTGGCGAGTCGATACGATTGTAGAAGGTAATCTTTTCAATGGCGATGTCTGGACCTTTACGGTGGGCGGCAAAACTTCGAATCCAAATCCCGCAAATGGTGCGGCGAATCTGCCGATGTCGGACAAGAATCTCACATGGTCTGGCGACAGTTGGGCAACATCCTACAAGGTTTATGCCGGAACACAGTTTCCGTTGTCATATCTGGGGGAAGTGACAACACCGATGTATCCCAATTATCCTACTCCTTATGAACTGATGACTTATTACTGGCGTGTGGATGAATATGTTAACGGTCAGCTTGCTGTCGAAGGCGATATCTGGCAGTTTGCCACGCGCCAGCGCATGGATGCCTGTCCGGAAGGGGATCTCAGCGGCGACTGTGTTGTGGGGCTGGCCGATATCCTGCTGATGGCCCAGCAATGGCTGGATCCGTTCGGCTGCGATGGTTTCCCCAATACCTGTGCCGACCTGGTTGGACAGGATGGTGTCAATCTTTCGGACATGGCAGTGATTTCATCCAACTGGCAGCGGCAGGGTGAATCCATTATTGTAATTGATGAAATCCACTATAATCCGGACCTCAAAACTGAAATGGTTGAGTTTATCGAATTGTATAATACCGGCCCGTTTGATGTGGATATTTCCGGCTGGC
>JAFGQP010000065.1 GCA_016935635.1 Sedimentisphaerales bacterium | reverse complement strand
TCTGCTTAGTTTGGTCGCCCCCGGAAAAGTCAAACCTGCCTTCCCAAATTTGACCAGGAACAAAACACATCCATAAAACGAAGTATAAAATATAAAAATGCGGAGGATAAATTATGAAAATTGGCAAAATAGACCCGTTTAAAATCGTATTGGTATTGCCTGTATTCCTATACTCGTGTGCGACCGTGGGAATTGAAAAAGCCAGGTACACCGTCCTCGAAAAAAAAGGCTCCCTGGAGCTGCGGCAGTACGCCCCTCAGATTATCGCTGAAACGATCGTGGATACGGACTTCGACCAGGCGGGTAACATGGCCTTTAATCGACTCTATAACTACATATCAGGCCGTAACATAACGCAGGAATCAATTCGCATGACAGCCCCTGTCAATCAGGTGCCCGCAAAAGAAAAAATAGCCATGACCGCCCCCGTCAATCAGCAGCAATCAGGGGACAAATACGCCGTCAGTTTTCTCATGCCGTCCAAATATACCATGGATACGATTCCCAGACCGCTGGACCCAAACGTTGTTATTAAACAAGTCCCTGCTCGTAAAATCGCCGCCATCCGGTATTCGGGCACCTGGAGCCGGAATCGATACGAACAGAAGAAAGCCGCACTCGAATCCTTCATGCAGGAAAAAAACCTTATTCCCAACGGCCAGCCTGTCTTTGCACGCTATGACCCGCCTTTCCAGTTGTGGTTTCTACGACGAAATGAAGTCCTGATTCCAGTGGACTGATTCAGGAAGTCTGCCTGCAATAACCCCGCTATTCGAGCTTTATCCCGTAGAACCTGAGTTTAATTAAAATTATCGTCCTATAATCCTTGATTATTTGCCCGCAAAAACAATATAATAAGGCCCATTGTAAATATAGTAAAAATAAAAACGAAGACGCCTTGCAGACGGCAAACTGGAATCTGGACTTCGCAGGGATGGATCGCGTATCAGGGGATTTATGGATAAAACGATTCCTTTAACCGCCATTAGTTTGATCTTAATCGTCAGCGCCTTATCACAAGCCGCCACCTATGGAGGCGGAAATGGTACGCTTTCTGAGCCGTATCAAATCTGGACCGCCGGACAAATGAATTCCATCGGGGCCAACCCCGGCGACTGGACAAAAAACTTCAAACTGATGGCCGACATCGATATGTCTGTGTACACCGGAACCCAGTATCGGATTATCGGCAATGCCGCCACAAAATTTACCGGCACCTTCAACGGCAATGGATACGTCATCCGCAACCTGACCTACACAACCCCGCTTGCCGTCGATTACGTCGGTCTGTTCGGATGGATTGAAGACGCTTTCATTCAGAACCTCGGCATCAGAAATATCTCCATGTCCTCCACCGGCAAAAACATTGGCGGCCTGGCCGGGCGGAATTACAGAAGCACTGTCACCGCCTGCTATACCACCGGCTCAGTCACCGGCACACAGTATGTCGGAGGACTGGTGGGGTTCAACTATGAAGCGGCTCTGGTATCCTGCTACAGTGCCTGCCTCACCAGCGGAGGCAGCTATATCGGCGGGCTGGTCGGACGCCTCTACAACGGCTCCATCTCCGCCTGCTATGCAACCGGAGCCGCCACAGCAGACAGCTATGTCGGCGGACTCATCGGACGCAATTACCAGGGCAAGGTCCGCTGCTGCTATGCCGCCGGCAAACTGTACGCAGCCTTCTCGTACGGCGGAATCTGCGGAGACGCCACCATCGGCGGCGGATATGAAGACACCGGCAACATCTGGAATACCGAGACATCCCAAACCGCATTCAGCGTCATGGGCACAGGCAAAACAACCCTCCAGATGAAAACCGTCTCAACCTATATCGAAGCAGGCTGGGATTTTAATCCTTCCGACGGCGACCCGGCCGAGTGGTGGATGCCCAATAACCATTTCCCTCATTTGCCATGGGAAGTCTTCTATGGCGGGGGCAGCGGAACCGTCGCCAACCCCTATCAAATCAAAACCCCCGAACACATGAATACCATCGGCGCCACACCCGATGACTGGGCAAGCCATTTCAAGCTGATGGAAAATATTGACATGTCCGCCTATACCGGCACGCAATACAATATCATCGGCAATTCCACCACCCCGTTCACCGGCACCTTTGACGGCAACAAACACATCATCAGCAGCCTGACCTTCACTACCGCTGAGGCTGTCGATCATGCAGGCCTCTTCGGCTGGGTTGAAAATGCAGTCATCCGGGACCTCGGGCTGGACAATATCACCATCGCTTCCGGCGGCAGCAATATCGGCGGACTGGTCGGCCATATTAATAATTCCGGCACCATCGCCGCCTGTTATATGATCGGGTCTGTCAGCGGCAGCAATAATGTCGGCGGGCTGGTCGGATTGTATGATTCCGGCTCCATCACAACCGGTTACGCCGCCGGCAGCGTCTCGGGCTCCAATGATGTCGGAGGACTGGTTGGGCATCAAACCGCCGGCACCATCACCGCCTGCTATGCCACAGCCCTGGTCAGCGGCACCGGTACTGTCGGCGGACTGGTCGGGTTCAGCACCGGCACCAGCGAATCCTGCTTCTGGGATATCCAGACAAGCGGCCAGCTCCTCAGTGCCGGCGGAAGTGGCAAAGCTGCCGACCAGATGAAAACCCAATCCACCTACACCGACGCCGGATGGGATTTCACCTCCGCCGACGGCGACCTGGCCGACTGGTGGATGCCCGTCAACAACTATCCCCGCCTGCCCTGGGAACTCACCTACGGCGGAGGCAGAGGAACCGCAGAAGACCCCTACCAGATTTGGACCGCCGAACAACTCAACACCATCGGCCTCAGCTCCACCGACTTGGCCAAACACTTCAAACTGATGGCCGACATCGACATGGCCGCTTACACCGGCTCGCTTTACAATATCATCGGCAGCTCATCGGCTGCATTCACCGGCATCTTCGACGGAAACGGATATTGCATTTCCAGTCTGACCATCGATGACCCCTCAAGAAGCAATGTCGGCCTGTTCGGAGCCACCGGACCGGGCAGCCGAATTCACAATCTGCATCTCGCAAACATCAGCGTAAGCGGATCAAGCTCCGTCGGCGGCATCGTGGGATTCAATCACGGAGGCACTATCACCGCCTGCCATGCCGAGGGGCTCGTCACCGGCGAACACAATGTCGGCATAGTGGCAGGACTCAATGATTCAGGACACATCACAGACTCCTCGGCTCGTGGTTCCGCCGGCGGATTTGGCCATATCGGCGGATTGCTGGGCATCAATAAATCCGGATGGGTCGATGCCTGTTATGCCGCAGGTTCAGTCATGGGGGCCAACGCAATCGGAGGATTGACGGGGGCCAATTATTCAGGAACGATCCGGAACTGTTATACCATCAGCTCTGTCACCGGCTCAAATAATTTTATTGGCGGCCTGACAGGATACAATAACAAAGCCACTCTGGCTGACTGCTACAGCACCGGCCCGATCAGCCAGACCGGCCTCCAGGTCGGCGGCCTCATCGGATGGAATAGCCTCGACTCGACAGTCACCGCCTGCTTCTGGGATACTCAGACCAGCGGCATGACCAATTCCGTCGGCGGTGGTTCATTCGGCGGTATCGCCGGAAAAACGACCTCCGAGATGCAGCAGTCTTCAACCTTTATGAATGCAGGCTGGGATTTTATACACGAGTCCGACAACGGAACCAATGACCTCTGGCAGATGCGATGCGAAGGCTCCGGCTATCCCCGGTTGAACTGGCAGATACTGCTGACCGCCGACTTAACCTGTCCTGACGGTATCACGCTGGAAGACCTGATGGTCTTTGCCGCCCGCTGGCTCACCAGCAGCTGCACACCGGACAACGCCTATTGTGACGTCGCCGACTTAAACCAGTCCGGCACGGTGGACTTGGCCGACTGGGACATCCTCTCAATCCAATGGCTGCTGGAAAGCAACATCGGACAATAGTCTTTATATTGCGATATACCCTGGCTTTTTTGTGCATTTTCTCACAAATTTCTAACCATAAATCAAGATACGACCGATATGTAAAATGCTGTCTTTCTCTTTTGTGGTGGAAATCCTATGGCTGCAAGCAAAAAACAGGTGTGGGCCTGGACCATACTGGTCCTGTTGGCCGTCACCGGCTGCTCGATTAACGATGAGCCGCGGCCGCGCCTGGGAAGCTATGCCACATCCACCCCGGGAACCAATTTTCTGGAGCTTAAAAGCCTCGGCGATCACAAGTATTACGATGGCCTGTTCGAGAAAAACGGCATTGTTTATACCTGTCGCGGCGGACACATCGACATCGCCCACCTGCGAATCGCCGCCGATTACACACGCTATCTCTACAAACGAACCCTGAAATGCCTGCTCAAGACCGACCGTCGGTTTTCTTTCAAGCTTAATGTCGAGCCATCCCGCTATTATATCCAGTTGACATATCCAAAGAATTGGCAAGACCTGCCCGACCTGCAGAAAGAACAAATTGCAGAAGAAATCGCTCTCGAAATGGGGCAGTATCTAACATTTACCATGGTAACATGGCATGAAGTCCTGACATTTTTCGGCTATAAGTCGATGGCCTTCCTGCCGGAGTTTTCATCCGCGTTTTCATGGGAGGACAATTATTCCAACCTGCTGGGCATCCGCCTGGCCGCCGCCGCAATCCAGAACAAACAGCAGGACTACGACAAGGCAATGACATCACTGATATACGCCCAGATGGAACACCTCGGCATACAGCCGGCTTCGGACGCACGCGCCGCCGCTGAAGCAATGCGAGGCATCTGGTTTGAAGGCAACATCTTCGTTACGATGAAAGTGCGAAACATGGATATCGGCCTGGACGATGGACAAATCACGCCGCTGCTGGTGCCCTCCATGTGCGAACAACCGCAGCCTCAGCCCTACCCGATTCCAACATTGACGTCATTCACTAAATACGGCTTCGATATGGATCTTTATGTCAGACCCCAGGAATTTGAAAAGGACCAAATCCTCAAAGTCGTCTGTCCGGACGGCGGCTGCAACCGAGTTCACATGCCCGCCGACCTGCCGATATTTCTGGAGCACATCAAAAACAGGTGCAGCCAGATAGGATGCAAAGTCGTCCAATAAGACCGATTCCCTGCCCGCGCCTTCCTCCCCTTGTATTCTTGTAATCCTGTATTCTTGTATACCTGATTACTTACTGATAATCTTCCGTCTTATGACGAATGATGCGACCCTCGGCCATATATATCACCTCTTCTGCAATATTGACCGCGTGATCGGCAATCCGCTCCAGATGCCGCGACACACTCAGCAGGTGAATCAGACTCTCGATGAATTCCGGATGCTCCTGGATGGCCGCCTTGACCTGATCATACATCTGGCGATTGATCGCATCGACCTGGTCGTCGTCCTTGAGCACCTTCTGGGCCTGTGCACAATTCATATTCACCAGCGCATCCAGGCTGTCGCGCAGCATCTGCTGGGTAATCCGGGCCATCTGCTCAAAGTCAAATGGAATCGGTGCCGGCTCATTGCGAGCCAGAAACTCACTGCGCTCGGCAATATTGACCGATAAATCCCCGATGCGCTCCAGGTCCACATTGATTTTCAGCGCCGTCACGATAAACCGCAGATCAATTGCCACCGGCTGATGCAGGGCCAGAATCTTGAGACATTCTTCCTCCACATCCACTTCGTTCTGATCAATCAGCACATCATCATCGATGACTTCTCTGGCCAGCGCCCCATCCCGCTGGCGCAGCGACTTGACGGCCTTCCAGAGACTCTGCTCGACCAGCGAACATAAAAACAGCAGCTTGCTCTTGAGCTTCTGGATTTCATTGGCCATGTGTACGGTCATGTAGGGTTCTCCTGTATCGTTCGATTAACCAAATCGACCGGTGATATAATCTTCGGTTTCTTTCTTGCTCGGATTGGTAAACAGCTTTTCGGTCTTGTCGTACTCAATCAGCTTACCCAGGCAGAAAAACGCCGTCTCATCGCTGACCCGCGCCGCCTGCTGCATATTGTGCGTCACAATCACGATCGTATACGCTCCTTTCAGCTGGGCAATCAGGTCCTCAATACGGGCCGTGGCAATCGGATCCAGCGCCGAACACGGCTCATCCATCAGCACCACATTCGGTTTGGTCGCCAGTGTACGGGCAATGCAAAGCCGCTGCTGCTGTCCGCCCGACAGCGCCAGCGCCGACTTATGCAGATCATCCTTGACCTCATCCCACAGCGCCGCATCCCGAAGACATTTTTCGGCAATCTCGGCCAGCCTGCCCCGGCTGCGTATCCCCTGCAGACGCGGCCCGTAGCAGATGTTATCAAAGATGCTCTTGGCAAACGGATTGGGCTTCTGAAAAACCATCCCGACCTGCTGGCGGAGATTCACCAGGTTGGTGCGCTTATCATACACGTCATGGCCGTTGACCGCCAGGATGCCCTCGGCCCGGCTGCCGGGAATCAGGTCATTCATGCGGTTGATGCTGCGGAGAAATGTGCTCTTGCCGCAGCCGCTGGGGCCGATGATCGCCGTCACCGATCCGCTGCGAATATCCATCGACACCCGATCCACACCGCACTTGGCCCCGTAAAAAAAGCTGAACTGGCGAGCCGAAATCACCGCCTCGCAGGACTGTTCAGCCGCCGCCTGGGCAAACTGCTGCGGACGGGCCGCTTGGCCGGCATCTGTCTTTTTCAGTGGAACGGTTTCAGGCGTTTCCATCAAAGACCTTTCGTTCTGTTCTAGTACATTGATTATATTCATATTCATGCTTGATAACGACAGTATTTTCTCTTTAATTTTTCGTTTTACCCAAGCCCCTCAGCAACTCAGACTGCAGCGCTTAAGTTATCATAGCAACCCAGGCCACCATGCCTGAGACATTCTCATAGTAGCCCAAGCCTCCGTGCTTGGGGTATTGAGCCTTGCCGCAGGCGAATCCATATTTTTACTTTTTACTTTTTTTGAAAGGCAGTCTCGCTCAGCAGCCTCGCAGTTTTTTGCTCAGCCGGGAACGAATAACAATCGCCGCCACATTCAGGGCTACAGTCAGCAGTATCAGCGTCATCGCCATGCCGAACTGCTGATGCGGCGCCAGCATCGAAATGCGGTCGCCCACTGCGATATCATAACTGCCATAGGACAGCGCCCGCGTCGGCTGAAACAGCCAGCCCAGCAGACTGCCCGGATTTTCAATCCACTGCGACGGCGACCCGAAACTCGGAATCGGCCCCATCGCCACCACGCCGGTAAACAGAATCGGCGCCGTCTCGCCGGCCGCCCGGCTCAGACTCAGGATAATCCCCGTCAAAATTCCAGGCCCCGCCGCCGGCAGCGTCACCAGCACCAGCGTCCGAAATTTCCCCGCCCCCAGCGCCAGCGATGCCTCGCGATACGTCTGCGGCACCGCCCGAATCGCCTCTTCACTGGCCCGGATAATCACCGGCAGCGCCAGAATCGACAGCGTCAGCGACGCCGCCAGAATACATGGCTTGCCAATCGCACCAATCGTCACCACAAAAAACGCCAGCCCGAACAGCCCATACACAATACTTGGCACACCCGCCAGCGTATTTATACACATCCGGATAATCTTAATCCAGACCGTATCGCCCGCATATTCCACCAGGTACGCCGCCGAAATCACTCCCAGCGGAATCGCCACACACATCGACATCAGCGTCAATAGCAGCGTCCCCAGAATCTCCGGCCCCACACCCCCGAAATAATGACTGTTCACCCAATCATCAAAAAAGTACTGCCAGTAGATCCGCAGCCGCGGCTGCAAAAGCTTCTCCCAATCCGCCTCCACCCGGTCAAACAGCGGCTCCAGCGGTGTCCCGGCAAACTGCTCCTTGCGGGAGATAATTTTTTTAACCATCGGCTTGCCCGGCCCATCCGAAATCCACTGCTCATCATACAGCAGTGCGGCCTTGGCCTTCCTGGCTATATCCAGACGCGTCGCCCCGTATTGATCCATCCACAATGGCGGCGTCGCCTCGCCCGGCAGCGGCCCCAGAAGCTGTCGAATCGCCGCCGTCACTTCCTGCAGATGCGTCAGGTACTCCGCCCGATGCGACAAATCCACCGTCTCGGCAATCTTCCTGTAACGCTGGGCCATCGCAAAAAATTCCATCGCCGGCGTGTCTGCAAACGCCGGGTTGTCTTTTTCCTTCAGCACCGCATCCAGACCGTCCAGCACCGTCTGCCGGTCATCGCTTTCCAGGGCATCCACCAGACTGTCCCGAACGTCCTTGGCCTGCCTGCGATAGTCCGAATACTGTCTCTTCGGCGTGTTGTGATAATTCAGATACTCGCCGTATTTCTGATAGACATCCCGCGCCTGCTTGACCAGCGGCTCAGTGTCAATCCCCTCGCTGAACTCCCGCAGCATCGTATAAATCGGCTCGCGCGCCGCCGCCGCATCCGCCAGCGCCCTGGCCAGATGCTCATTGTCGCCCCGCCCATGCAGGTCTTTCTGCAGGCGACGAAATTCCACCGTCTCGGTAAAGACCACCGCCGTAATACCCCGTCCGAACATCGGAACCAGCACCACCAGCAGCGCCGCCGCAATCAGCACCACCGCCCCCGCCGACGCCGTCGTGAAGCCCTTATCCTGAATTTGCCGCAGCCATGTTCTCATTGTCGCCCCCGTCCGGCCCGGGCCTTGCCCAGCAGATACTCACTCAGCAGATTCAGGCTGAACGTAAACAGCAATAGCGTCAGCCCCACGGTGAACAGCGCATAGTAATGTTCTGAATCCTTGGGCGTCTCACCCATATCCCCCGCAATCGTGGCCGTCATCGTGCGAATCGACTGCGACAAATCCCACCACGGAGACGGTATCCGGCTGGCATTGCCCGACGCCATCCACACCACCATCGTCTCGCCAATCGCCCGCATCATCCCCAGGATCACCGCCGCCAGAATCCCGCTGTGCCCGGCCGGTATCACCACGTTGATTATCGTTTCCGCCCGCGTCGCCCCCAGCCCATAAGACGCCTCGCGAATCTCACGCCCCACCGCCGTCATCGCATCTTCCGACACACTGATAATCGTCGGCAGCGCCATCACCGCCAAAATCAGCGACGCATTCAGTGCATTGGTGCCGCTGGAAAATCCCAGATGCGTCTGCAGCCACGGTGCCAGCACCATCACCGCAAAAAATCCGTATGCCACCGACGGAATCGCCGCCAGTATCTCAATAATCGGCTTGCATATCTGCCGCAGTCCAAACGGCGCGATATCCGACAAAAACACCCCCGCCAGCAGCCCCACCGGCACCGCCACCACCAGCGCCCCCGCTGTCACATACAGCGACCCCACAATCAGCGACAACGCCCCGTATCGCGGCTCTGTCGCTACCGGGTACCATCCCGGATCCGTAAAAAACTCCCGCAGCCGCGCCAGGATCGCCGCCCCGCCGCCGGTGGTAAAAAACGGCAGCGCTTCACGAATCACAAAGTAAAAAATCAAAAAGACCGCCGCCACCGATGTCGTGGTAATCAAAAACAGAATCGTCCGTCCCAGATGGCCCATCACAAACCCGGCCAAATCCTCGGACGGACTCAAAAGCAGCGGCCGGGTAAACTCAGCCGCTGCGTTTCGATTCCGTTTCTCACCTTGTACAGATACGTCCGTCATCAGTTCTCCAGCAACCTCTTTGTTCGGGTCATTATAATCCAAACCGCTGTGCCTGGGTTGTTCCTATT
>JAFGQP010000334.1 GCA_016935635.1 Sedimentisphaerales bacterium | reverse complement strand
TCCTTGACCCAATTGGGCATGGTAATGGTTCTGGATTCTTTATCTTTGAGCATAAAAGGTGGAATCTCTGGAGTGGCAGGACGATTATAGAGTCGAATCATATACCGTGCGCATTTCTCATCTGTCTTTTGAGTGGGAAGTGGGTGTGAGTTTGTCTGGTTTAGCCCCCATAATCAGTGAGGCTGTTCTCGATGAATAAGACGATTTTATCAAAAATACATAGTTTCCCCAATAAACTTTCATATTAGGTCGAAATTAAGCATTTTCCCGGGGCAGATTAATCGTTTTCCCTATTTCGCTGCCCGGGTAAGTTTGATATTTTTGTCCGTGTCAAAACGAACTGCGTTAATGTGCAATAAAATTCAAAAGGATCGTGTTCGCCCGCTGGGAATTTTGGGGCAGTTGCTGGTAAGAGAGTGATGGTTTGGAGACAGGTGATGTCCGCTGATTATTCATTTGAGAAAATGTGTTCCGCAATTCTTGTGATGAGCAAGCCGGAAGTGATTTGGAAGCTTCTTAATTTTGACGGCCAGATAAAATTGGATTTTTCGCAGAGTTATCTGGAAGGGATGAATGTCGAACGGCTCCGTCATATCTTACTGGCAGCAGTCATTACAAGCGAACGCAAACGCGCCTCGTGAACGAGCTGGTTTTTGTGTACAGGATCAGGATTGGCTCGGCAATCCGAATGGATTCTGAAGAGAATACAGGATTGCGGAATAGCGGGGATGTTGATATTTTGATACGAACACGCAATTCGCCCTGAGTTTAGGAAGTAAAAGACAAAGGCGATGAATTGAAGAGTGAAAACGATATGATTTAAATATGTAATTTTGCTAAGGAAAGAGACTCGAGGCATCTTCTATGTTTCGTGATGGTTGCAGTCAAAATGCTATAATAAAAGAGGTATTTCGTCTGCTGCGTAGGCATCGGAAGACCTCCGTTTTGGGGAGAATACAATGATAACCGTCTATCGCTCATTTCTGTTGTCTTTCCTTATTTTAGGCGCCGTCAATCCCACCTTCGGCAAAATCATTTCCCTCGGCCCTTCAATCGCCTGGTTGAGCGTCCGCGGGACCGACAATTCAACTGCCATGCAATTTCCTTCGATGATCTGGCTGCCGTCATCGGGAACCCTCCAGTGCCTCAACCAGCCGAATGTGACAGCAGCGGCCACTTACCAGTTCAACGAAAGTGGTTTTTCAGTCAGCCATGTCAACTACACCCTCGGAGCTGCAAATAACATTTCCTCTTTTGCAGATCTCTATGGCCAGATCACCTTTACACCGATGATTGACATCACTTATACTATCTCCGGCTCATTCTCATGGAGTGGACGGTGGAGCAATGGAGTTACTTTGTGGGCCAGCCTGCAGGATATCACCAACGGTATTCCGGGCACGGTCATCACCAATCATTATTACAACAAAAGCGGCGTACAGACAAATGTCATATTGACGGTAACACCCTCCGCCAATCGCCCGGTCACAGGAACCCTGTCGGCCGGAAGAACCTACGAGTTTGATTATGAGTTGGCGGTGGATAACAATCCCAACAGTCCGGACATCGGTGTTGCCACCGGGCAAGCGGGGATATCCTTTGTTCCGCAGACTGCTGTTTGTGGAGATATCGGCCATCCTTATCCCGTTGGGGACTTGAATCAGGATTGTTATGTCTTGATCGATGACATAGTGCTTCTGGCCTCGTATTGGCTCGCTGATTGGTGTTCCGAACCGGACTGGTGCGACCGGACTGAGATCTCGCACGATGGAATTGTCAACCTGGAAGACTTCGCGGCAATCTCGTTCAATTGGTTGTCTTGCACGAACCCGCTTGCTCCATGCAACTTCGCACCCTGAACGAGTACGCCATTCGATTCTGGAAATCCATCTTGATATACAATGAAATTATATTTCATTGACGGATTTTCCCTGCCGGCCCTCAAATAAAAAAGCCCCCAGGAATTCCCGGAGGCTTTCTTTTTTTTTAGTAAATCAAAACGATGGATAATTAGAGACTTTGTCTCCGACGGATCCATCCCACAAAACCTGTCCCCAACCCGGCCAGAAGAATGGCACCAGGAGCCGGAACAGCAGAGATAGACACGTTATCCAGTGCCGGACCATAAGAACCGTCAATTGCAGACTGGAATGTCAGGAGGGTGCTTTCGTCCGTGGCCGTAAAATACCACACATTGGAAGCCCACTTCATGTTGGATAATGAACCTGTCACAGTATAATCAAACTGTTCATTTTGTTCATCCGCCGAGACAATCATGGACTTTGTGGTCGGGCTGCCGGCCGGATTTCCAGACATCGAAAAACGGACTTCATACTTCTGACCAGCCACCGTTTCAATGGCTTGCTGAATGCCGCCACGATCATTGTAACCATTCAGGTCAATGCTCCGACTGCCATCTGCCGCCTGCCAGTAGCCGCCAATGTAATCGATGCTTTTGGTGTATTGAATTGTCCCAATGACCGTCCAGCCTGTAATCGCTGTGGATCCTTCACCCAAAGTAACATATGAACCCGGGTTGACCGATGCAGATTCAAAACTGCCGTTGATCAACGTCGGTCCAGCCATAACCATGCTGCTGGTGGCAGCTAGAGCCAATAATACAAGCAAGATTTTTCTCATACTCACCTCCGAAAAAACAACAATACTATCTTCACACCACCGCTGGTGTAAAATCTCAAAATTAAGGACTCAGATAGTGACCAAACAACAAAAAAAGGGACATCTCCCCCCTTTTTCAAATTCCACTGTTGCCAACTCCCTCATTTTACCCATTTCTTCCAATTTGTCAAGCATTTCCTCACAATATTGGACCCATTGAAGCCAGATTGACTGTTAATCCGAGATCGGCTGGAGCCATGACCCTCATTTTAGGCCGGAAAACCGGCTTTAAGGCAGGTCAGCAGACTGAATGACCTGATCCTTCCGAGAATATTTTTTGTACATCAAGGTTAATTTCGGAAAGATTTTTTTCCATAAGGCTGATATGGAACGGTGATCATCTATTTTCAGTGCCCCCAATAATACAACGCCACAGCCCCCGTCATCAGAAGTCCTGCAAGCACACGCCGCAGATAAACACCTCGTGTTATTTTCGGTTCCAGCCGTTCAAATCCGATATTGGCAATAAGATATCCTAATCCAATGGAAATGATGCCTCGGGAGGATTGAATGATGTTGCCGAAAACGACCCCAATCAATCCAAAACAGGTATAGAGAAAAAACATCGCAGTTAACCACGATAATGCAAAGGGCAAAGAATACCCCCATGTCTCCCGGCGGAGATCCTTGTATTTAAAGATGACGTATATGCCCCCAACTATAGCACAAAGAATATAGGTCAGACCGGTGCTCAGAAGAGCCCCACGCAATACCCCCAAATACCCGAATTGGTCAACCAGCATCTTAATATGAATATCCGATAGACTGTAAAACAAACAGGCACACAGGACCAATACGATGCTTGACAGGTGAATCCTGCCCCCTGAATTCGACAATAGAAACGCAGCCAGTGAACTGCAGGCAATAGCAACCCATTGGGTCAGGCTCATCGGATGCTGCAGAAACACGACACTGATCAGGGCCAGAATAACGATTTTCAGTCCCAACAAAGGAGAGACTCTGGAGGCTTCTGTTTTTATCAATGCGGCAAACAAAAAGAATTGCCCCAGCAGATAAAATCCGGCCGTATTCAAAAGCTTCCATTGATAGCTGGTATAATCCGGCATCTGATCCGGCTTCAGAAACCACACCAACGGGACCGAGATAATCCCCATGATGATATGCGACAATGCAAGCAGCGCTCCAATATCAGTTGTGTGGTGTTTTATGAATAGTTTTGTACAGAGATAGGATATAGACTGAAATACAGCAGCGACAAAACCTGATAAAATGCCTGTGAGCATGGATTTTTTCCAGTAATATTATTCTTCAAACAATTTTGTGAATAGTATACTCCATAATAGAGGCATAGGCAAATGGGAGATTCAAGAAATTGAATGTCTTCTATGGAATGATAATTGTGTTGCTCAAAACAGAGAAAAGTTGTCCAGCCATGCGGTTTTCATCAATAGCACCCTGCCCCGGCATCATTGAAAACCGACATGAATTGTATACTTCCGTTAACGCCGCTTGAAGATAATAAATTTGCACTCCATCCTCAATATGGATAATATTTATGTTAATCTGACAGGTCGAAAATAACATACCCAGCGTAGTCTATGGATAGGTTATTTTAATATCAAGGCAAACAGAATTTGCCGGCTGAATCAGAATTATTGATACATTGGAGCATTATCCAGGCGGTTTGCACTGGCCGCGATGATGCTGTAATCGAAGATATCCAGGCCGATCTGGCGATGCCCTGAATACATGAGTATTGTGTACAATTTCGCCCCAGCCGGAAACCGCACAATTGAATAATACGGGTATAGGACTTGAAGGTAAAGGTAGTAGACAATGAAACATGATCCCGATTTCATGGACAAGATAAATCGCGATATCGCGGCTCGAAAAGCCGCCTGCAGAATTCTTGAAGTCGAAGAAAACGCAGACCCCCAGCAGCTCAAAAAAGCCTATCGTCAAGCGGCCCTTAAGCATCATCCGGACCATAACGACAGCAGTTCGGAGGCCAACAAAAAATTTACGCTCATTAAATGTGCTTACGAGCTTTTAGCCTTGGATAAGCCTTGCGATGAAATTCTTGAAGAAATCAACTCCTGGCCGGGCATCCCGAAGGACAGCAAATATAATCTCGACAGCAGCTGGGGCCGGTTTTTGTGGTGGCGGGACAAATTCTACGGTTCGTCAGAGGAGGATACGAAAAGAACCACAAAAACACACAAAAAACGCAATTCATGTATTTAATTTCTGCTGCAAAAAAGCCATGAAAATAATGAGGCAGCAATCGTCCGATTCGCACAACGCAATAAACTTGCGGCAGCTATAGCCTAAAAACATAAAGAAAATCCGAATGGTCGCATCGAACAGCCGGATTGAAGAAAGGAATCATCGCTATGAATAATAATTCACAGACAGAGCACAATAAAACAAAACCGGAGCCGCCACTACGACCAACGGCGTTGAAAAACTTCAAAAAAACAGATGACACCCTGGCTAAAATTGTCGGGAATTTCTGGCAGTTAATTTGGGCCAACAAAAATCCTGCCATTGACCAGAAAACAAAGTATCTGCTTTCGCTGGCAAATGCAGTCGGAGCAAGACGATTTCGCCAGGCGACACGTGAACTGGTAAAGGCGTATGCAGCAGGAACAACAGCGGCAGAGTTTGATGAGCTTTTCTCTTTATTTGTATGGAATCAGGGTGCCGGAGAATTTGCATCTGAAATAGGCCCTTCATCCCTGTTTGGTGCATACCAGATGCTCAAAGAAATGGAAGCAAATAATGCCAAAAGAGAAAAGATTATTGATGCGTTGAAAATGCAATTTGGTGAAGATAATCCGGACGTAGCTACACGATTTACTGAATCGAAATAGCAGCACCTGAAATGCAAGATAAGATTCTAAAATAGACCTTCTGAAAAACAATCATGGAGATTCAGATTTGCAGCAGCCATTTGACAACCTGGCCCGGGCCTATGATACCTGGTATGACACCCCCAGGGGCAGACAGATTTTTGAAGCCGAATTGAAATGCCTGCAGCAGATTTGCCCCGCCTGCCAGGGCCGATGGCTTGAAATAGGCGTCGGAACCGGTCGGTTCGCCAGCCGACTGGGCATCCGGGAGGGCCTGGATCCTTCGCCCGGCATGCTTGAATTGGCATGCTCCAGAGGAATCACCACCTCCCTGGGCTCAGCTGAAAAACTCCCCTTCGAGGAAAACACCTTTGACGGCATCCTGATGGCGTTCACACTTTGTTTTATCCAGCATCCGGAAAAGGTCTTCCGTCAGTGCCGCAGCGTCCTGAAGCCGGATGGACAACTTCTGGTCGGGCTGATTCCCGCCGACAGCCCATGGGGCAAACTGTATCAGGAAAAGAAAAACCAGGGACATCCCATTTACAGCCATGCCCGCTTTCTAACCAGCGACCGGATATTAGCTATTGCACAGGAAACCGGCTTCCAACTGAAACAGACCGCCTGTACCCTCTTCGGCAAGCCCGATGATTTGCCGCAGGCCGATCCGAATATCGCGCCCGGGATTTCCGAACAGGCCGGATTTGCAGCCTTACGGTTCTCAAAAACATCTCAAATGGAATAAATATCTCTTTTCTGAAGCAAATTAAAGAATTTGACAAGATTCTTCTTCAGGCAAATCTCTCATATACACTCCCCTGGCAGAGAAAGATTTCTCTTTACCATGCAATCGGTTTTATGTAAAATCCCCCCTGCCTGAAGGGCAAAAGGATCGGTATAGCCTGTCAGTAAAAATGTCTATGAAAAGGAGATGAACCGTGACACAAAACATATCCGAAAAAAGCGGCATCGCGTGTTTATTGTTCCTGCTGTTCCTGGCTCCATTCGGCCTTCACCGGATGTATGTCGGTAAGATCGGCACCGGCATCCTGTTCCTGCTGACATGCATGGGATTGGGGATATGGTGGCTGATTGACCTGATTCTGCTCATTGCAGGCGCCTTTAAGGATGCTGACGGCAACATCGTCCGGTTGAGCAAATAAACACGCCCGAATCGGACACGGCAATGGTCTTCGCCCTCGCCTGAAGGGATAAAGCCGACCCCTCATCCCGGGAAAATCCTCTGCCGATACGACTATCACAAGGTCACGAGGAGATACAATGATATCAATCGCAATTCTGCATTCGGCCCTGCTGCTGGCTTGTATTGCAGCAGGAATAGTCGCAGCCCGCACAACAGGACGTTCCTGGGCTCGCGGCTTTTTCATAGCCTTGGGAGCCATGGCGATACTAGCACTGCCGGCCGGCATCTGGCAGGCCGTATTCGGTTGGCCGGGCATTTCCCTCGGCGGCGGTCCTGTTCTGGAACGATTGATAATCCCCTTCATCGGCTGGCCTTTCAATGCAGGAGGCTGGACGATTCAGTACCTGTTTGAAACAACCGTAGAGCCGCTTGAATGGCTTGTAGGCCACCGCTCCGCTACCGTCCTGAGCAACATGTCTTACTACTGGTTCCTGCTGGCCGTGCAGTCGGCGGTCTTTGCCGCAATTGCCGCTTGTTGCTGCCGCAAAAACACACGTCCCTGCCATATTGTTCTGGTCCTGCTGTTGATCATCTATCTGGCGAACTCCATCATCAACGTCCGCTGGTTCTGGGCTGGAACATAACCCGGCTGCTGACCACCACCATACCCCCAAATCCCCGATAGGGGCTGCATGGGCCAGCCAATCATTCTGGGCCGCAAGGGGAAGTGCAAATAAAGCAAAAAGGACCATAAACAGCATGTGTCTATGGTCCTTTTCAAAGTTATAGTGTTCTTACTTGAAATTTTCCGTTTCGGCACGGTTCAGGAGCTTTCAGCAGCCGCATGATTACCGCAGCTATGCACAGCAGCTTGACCCGGTTAATGCAAGCAGCACAAAAGTGCCCTCTGGCCGACGCGGAATAATCATACCCGTCGGGTATTGAAATCACACTTATGCAGCATGTCTGCGACGCAGATAGCCGACCAGTCCGGTTCCAATTGCACTCAGCAGCAGAGCACCCGGAGCAGGAACAACATAACCCACCTGCACGTTATCGATACCGGTATTGATTTCGCTGCCTCGGACGGTTGTCCATCGAATGCTCGAAATCGGGTCGATGGAGGTCACGCCAAAAAAGCCAATCTGAGTCGGGTCATGCGAAAGGACAAATTGCCCGGTCTGGCCGCCGGCGGTAGTCACAGTGATGGTCGCAGGACCGAATTCGTTCAGATAAGTATCGAACGCCACCGCAGTCGCCGGAAAGTTGAGCTGAATCATGATGCTGAAGTCTTCATTGCCGTTGGCAGTCAGCACACTGCTGGTCGTGGGCTTCACACCAAAATTGGTATAGCCAGGAGTGGCAACCCAGACATTCGCAAAAGGTGAACCGGCCAGGCCGACATAGGTGATTCCATTGCTGGTAAAGGACGGCAAAGCTTCAGCCTTCGGATCAACCGACTCGAAATCCTCGGTGACGACAATCTGGGTGATTGCATCAAAAACCGACGAGTCTGTGTAAAATGTCGGAGCTCCAAAAGCAAGCGGTGCACTTGCCAATACCAATAACGCAAGAACGAAGGAAATTGTTTTCATCATATCCCCCAAAAAACTAACACTAACTTCTTTTTCATTTGAGACAGACCACCTGTCCAAATCCGATTGCTCTATCTTACCATTTTCATTGTTCCCACTTCAAGGGGGCCAAATTGACATGGTGTGTTTTCAGACAAAGTTTTACAAAAAACAGTAACGAATGTATGGTTTGCAAAGAATGTATCATTTATATG